>DATJHZ010000566.1:0-3660 GCA_035493595.1 Cyclobacteriaceae bacterium
ACGATAATCTTAACACGACCGTGTTCAATATAGGCTTTACCTGGAGGCATTAATTTACCTGCACCAATAACTACCATCGGCAAAATGGGTTGCTGAGCATCAACAGCAATACGAAAAGCGCCATCGTGAAAAGGTTGAAGAGGTTCTGATGATCGGTTTTGTGTTCCTTCAGCAAAAATTAAAATAGAGATTCCATGATTAAGATTATCTTTTAATCGATCGATACTTTTCTTTCGACTCTGCGGGCTTGAGCGATCTACAATAACGGCGGCTGCCTGAGCAATCCATCCAAACACCGGAATTTTTAAAAGTTCTTTTTTAGCTAAAGGCCTGAACTCCCCAGGAATTGTAAGACACAAACCCGGTATATCTAAAAATGATGTGTGATTACTGATGTAGATAAAAGCTTTATCTTTTTTAAAGTTCTCACGTCCATACGATTTGTAGCTGATGAAATTAAGCTTACTGAAGATCCAAGACCACAGCCAGAGAAACTTGTAGCCAATCCATCCAAACCTTTTGCCAAAGAAAAAAGGAATGACAATGCCTGGCAGCAAAAGAATCATGAAACCAATAAACACGGTTAGTACCCATACCGTGTAAAGTTTATTAACGAGATACTGAAATGTCTTCAAGCCTAAAGATTAAAACTTTTCGAAAGTTCTTAAAGTTTTGTGAAGATACAAGCCGCATTATGACGAATGGGTCAATCAATTATCGCAATCATAAAATCATCATTCATATTATGCCATGATGAAGTTTCGATTATGCTAAATCTTTTTTAGCACCGCCATATAGAATCCATCAAAACCTTCTGATGGCCAGATGCGCTTCTCTTCAAGCAATTCAAATTTACCAGGGTTTGCTGTTATGAATTGCTGCACTTGTTTTTCATTCTCGCCCGGCAAAATGCTGCAAGTAGAATAAACCATCAGCCCGCCCTTCTTTAACATAACACTGTAATCTGTAATTATTTTTTGTTGAAGAGTCTTTACCTCCTCAATATAGGCTGCCGATAATTTCCACTTGGCATCCGGATTTCTTTTCAAAACACCTAGACCTGAACATGGCACATCAAGCAATAATCTATCGGCCGAATTCTCCTGACGCTTAATCGACTTGGACGATTCTATTATTTTTGTTTCAACATTACTTACTCCTGCCCTGCGACCACGCTTTTTTGTTTCTTCTAACTTCCATTCTTCATTGTCCATCGCAATAATACGGCCTTTATTTTTTAACAAGGCTGCAAGATGGAGAGTCTTCCCTCCTGTTCCTGCGCAAGCATCGATAACACGCATGCCCGGTTCACATCGCAGAAAAGGTGCAATAAGTTGTGAGCCTGCATCCTGAACCTCAAAGAGACCTTCCTTGAACTGAGGAAGTTTAAAAACATTATACCAGCTCTGCAGCAACAAAGCATCAGGAAAATCAGGCGATGTTTCTGTTTTAATGCCTTGCTCTAATAACAATGCTTTTAAATCGTCACGGTTAATCTTAAGGGTATTGGTACGAAGAACAATATCAGCTACTTCATTCAGAGCAAGCATTTCTTTTTCCCATCGCTCAGCACCCAACTCGCGTTCTCCAATTTCATCCAGCCAATTGGGTATGGACTGCATTATTCTGCGATTCGATTTTATTTCTTCTATCCTGGCTTCAATTGCCTTGGGCTTTACATTTTGAAACTCATCCCAACGCTGCAATTCATATTTGTTAACCACACACCAGGCACCATACAATCCCCAGAAATCATCTCCTTTAGCACCCGATATTTCCTTATAAAAACGATAATTTCTGATGATGTCATAAATAGTCTCAGCAATGAACCTTTTATCATACTGAGGCCATTTGGGGTTTATTTTCAGTGTTTTTTCAATGACCTTATCAGCATAGCTGCCTTCAGATAAAATCTTTTCTAATGCAGCAACAATAGGTGCTGAGGTGTTACGATAGAGTTTCATGGACCGCAAAGATAGCATCTTACCGGGTATTTCACGATTCTGGCATTTGTGTAAAAATGACAGGTATTGTTCTCTAAAACTTTTATCTTGAATGCATACTTAAACCTCATTTATGCAACGCAGAAATTTCTTACGCCAAAGTCTTACTGCCGCGGCTTCAACTTTTGCTCTGAGTAGCACCTTTGGTTCTTCTCTAAAGGAATCTTCAACTACTCCCACTGAGAAAACTTTTCGCCTTAACTACGCCCCACATGAGGGCATGTTTGCCAATCATGCCGGTAAAGATTTTGTTGATCAGATCAAGTTTATGCATGAGCAGGGATTTCGTGGCATTGAAGATAATGGAATGCTAAACAGAAGTGCGGCCGATCAGGAAAAGATTGGCAAGACACTCGCTCAGTTGGGCATGACCATGGGTGTGTTTGTTGTCGACGGTGGTGATAACTGGAAAACATCGCTCACTACCGGCAAGCAGGAATTCAAAGATAATTTTATAAAAACCTGTAAGCTCTCCGTTGAAACAGCCAAGCGCGTTAATGCCAAGTGGATGACCGTTGTGCCTGGATTTTACGAAAACCATTTACCTCTTGATATACAAACTGCAAATGTTATTGACGCCCTCCGCCGTGGTGCAGAAATTTTCGAACCACACGGATTGATTATGGTGCTTGAACCGTTGAGCGATACACCCGAATTATTTCTACGTCATGCTGATCAGAGTTATATGATCTGCAAAGCTGTTGGCAGTCCATCATGCAAAACTTTATACGACATCTATCACATGCAACGCAATGATGGTAATCTTATAAAAACTATAGAAAGATGTTGGGATGAGATTGCCTATTTTCAGATAGGTGACAATCCCGGAAGAAATGAGCCTGGCACCGGTGAGGTTAACTACAAAAATATTTTCAAATACATTTACGATCGTGGTTACAAAGGCATCATGGGTATGGAACATGGCAACGCAAAACCTGGTAAAGAAGGTGAGCTTGCTCTTGTCAAAGCCTATCGCGATAGTGACTCATTCTAGATCGATTATAACAATATCAAATTTTATCCATTCTAATTTTTATCCGTTGAAAAGATTTCTTCAGCCTTCTTCATTCATTAAGCTTTTTTTATTTTTTGGATGTCTTTGTCACGTGAACGCTATCGTAGCACAGAGTGCCATGATCAATGTTTCATCTCGTCACACCACAAACCTCAATGGTCAGTGGAAAGCTATTCTAGACCCTACAGGTATAGGCACCTGGAGACAGATCTGGAAAGAAGCCAAGCCTGTAAAGAAGACTGACTTTGTTGAATACTCTTTTGAAGGTGGTCCGTTACTACATGTTCCCGCAGATTTCAATACTCAACTACCAGAACTCACATACATGGAGGGTACTGTTTGGTACAAGAAGACTTTCAACTACACATTACCAAAAGGCAAGCGATTATTTCTTCATTTCGGTGCCATTAATTATGTAGCAGATGTTTACCTGAATGGTAATCTGCTGGGCAGTCATGAAGGAGGCTTCACACCTTTTCAATTTGAAATAACAACAGCGTTACGCGAGGGAGAAAATACCATTGTAGTTCGCGCTAATAATCAACGATTAAAAGATGGATTGCCAGGCACAGGTTATGATTGGTTTAACTATGGTGGCATTACTCGCGATGTAAACCTGATCGAAACAGATCATTCTTTCAT
>DATJHZ010000567.1:0-10645 GCA_035493595.1 Cyclobacteriaceae bacterium
ATTTGCTCCATCAACACTGTTGGCTAACTGTGATGTAAATGCATAAGGCATGGAGGTTAATGATATTTTAGGAAGCTCGGCTTCAGCATCAACAGCAATGCCAACAGTTATTGGTTTTGACCACACGGTTAAAGGCAGTGATACGTTCTCACCTGAAGCATCTTTACCAATAATTTCAGTGAACAATCCATTGGTAACATTTACGGTTGAGATAACCCGTGTTGCTACTACTGTTGCTCCGTCATAAAAATTAAAAGTAAGTTTGTGCGTGCCTGATTTTGGTTTACCTGTTGCGTCCGTCAGGTAACCCTGATAAGTAATAGTGCCTGGTATCTGACTCCATACTATCAGCGACGATGTGAAAAAGAACAAGACAAGAAGATATCGTTTCATAATACTATAATTAAAGTGCTTTTATTCCGTAAGTATCATTCGTAGAGTGTCCACCTTTACTCCATCTGCGACTAGAGTATATGCATAAACACCTGTATTCAAATAGCCACCTTCGATGCGTGCTATTGTTTCTCCTCTTTCATTAACCACAATTTGTTTTACAAGTTTTCCATTAAAATCATAAACATAAAGTTGAGCTTGTCGAATTTCCCTGGGGAGATACATCTTGATCTCTGTATCAAGCTTAAAAGGATTAGGCTTATTTTGATAAAGTATGACCTTCTCCAAAGCACCAATCTCTTCTATTCCGCCATTGATGCGTGCTGTAGCATTTGAAGTCGTAGTGCCAGCAGGCACATCAGCAATAAACGTGGTAATAGGAGAGTCACTATACCCGGCAGCCCTAGTGAAAGTCTTGATGGTAGTGGCCGATGAAATAGCAATTGCCGATGTATATACTGAAGATAACTGAGTCGGTGATGTTCCATCGAGCGTATAGTAAATTGTAGAACTTGCTGTTGGGGAAGTCAATACAACTGCAAAAGCTGGAGCAACTGCAATGGCCGATGCTGTTGAAGAAACCGTGAGGTGATCAAAATTCCCTCCGCTAAATCCGATAGCAGTGGCTTGAATAGTATTCACTCCAGTTACAAGATTAACGGTGCTACTAATTTCAGACCATGTTGTCCATAAAGTAGTAGAAGGAAAAGATTTACTGGCTTCCTGCACTACGTTGTTAACGCGAATCTCAAGCGGCCTATCTTTCGTTGTGCCATTTGCATAACGAAAATCCAATTTGTACTGTCCAGCGCTTGGAACATTTACAGTCCATAGAATATAGTCGGTGGAATTATTTGTATAATCTGCGTAGCCGGTACCTGTGAAGCCGGTATAGGTACTTTTCTTTACAACACCTGATAAGACTGCATCTTCACTTTCGAGTACAGCTGAAAAGTTGCTCGGCGACACCGAAAATCCAGTTAAGCCGACGATGACGTCCAGCTTATTACTTGGAGTGTTGTTTGCTGGATTGGCGTCAACATAGCATAGGTCAGAGTTATTTGAAGTCAACAACAAACGAGCAGGTCTACCTCCAGGTACTGTTCCAAGTGCTGGCTTAAATCTTATCTCAAGATCAACCTGTGCGTTGGGTGCAATTGGGTTCACTGCAAACATTCCTCCTCCAATAGGAGTAACATCAGCATCATCAACTATTTCCCAACTACTTGTGAAATCTCCAGACACATCGGGCTGTATGCTAATAATTACATTTAAATTATCCGGCGCAGGATTTCCATTATTATTACCAATTGTTACACTTTTTATTTGACTCAGACCATTAACAACATTTCCAAATAAAAGATCATTGCAAGGATCAATAGTAGAGCTAGTAATCCAATTGCAAATACATGGTATGTTACAAGATGGTGGATTTACATATTGAGTACAACTAGGTGTTATTACTCTTAAATATCCCTGTCCATTAGAACTTATGATACTTACGAAAGCAACTATACAGCTTAATCCAATTATCTTGTTATCAAATTTCATATCTGTTTATCATTTGATTTCTCATTTCACTACGAAAACAAATTCACTTCCCGGTGCATCATCACCAAATTTGCCGAGCTTCGGTTCGGGATTAAGCTTTTCTACATAGGGCCACAGTTCAGTAAGTGTGAGAATTCCATCGGTGCCACCGAAACTTCCTAATGCATCAAGTACACGTTTTGCAAACGGTGAATGCTTGCCAGCAACGCCATCACTTACATATTGCTTACCACCACTGGTTAAATACTTACGCGTCTTCACAGCAAGCTTGCGAATAATGTATTCTGATTGTGAGATCTCTTTGTAAGCATCATCACCACGCGAGTTGGCAATGTTATCATCAAAGGTTCCTCCGAAGCACACATCCATCATCAACAACGTATGCTCGCTGGGTATCGAGTTTACTACATTGCGCAAGCGATTATAAGAAAGGTACGATGTTTTACCTGGATCATCTTTCAATGACTCTTTCATCACTACATATCCTTCTTTAAATGTTTCATCGAAGTAACCATGACCTGCAAAGAAGATCATCACCTGGTCTAGCGGCTCATATTTTTTCTCACTGTACTCGCGCAGTTTGCGGAAAATCTGATCTTGTGAAGGGTTCTCCAGCACATCAACTTTAAAGCCGTAGATTTTTTCAAGCTGGTTTGCAAGAGCACGTCCATCGAATATCGGATTGACGAGTCCACCCCAGTTGTCATATTTATCAGTTATAAAGAGGACAGCATAATCATGACGGTTCAGCTTGGCTGCATCGGCCAGTGCAGTTTCACCAACATGCACAATGCGAAAACTTTTTGATTGAACGCCATCTGCATTTTCAACAACAAGCTCAAGCACATTCACACCTTCTGGCATAGCAATGTTTTTCTCAAACGACATCTTATAGCGTTCACCATCTTTGGGAGTTATAATCTGGCTACCACGCACGGCAGCAGCACTTTTTTCACGCACGGTAAGGCTTATTGTTTTCAAAGGTGTTGGTGATGTAATCTCCAGTCGCACAAACAATTTCGCTTCTCGTAAGAATATAGTTTCGTTAAGAGGTGCCAGCCAGTTAATCAAAGGCACCGAACTATCTTTCAGATTTTTAGGATCACTTAGATCAACCGTAAACTCATCACTCTTGGCTGTGACATGCTGCGCATGCAAGCTGTTAAATGAAAGTATGAGGAGTAGAATATAGGGAAGGGTTTTCATGGCTCTGGTTTTTAGCGTTGGACTATGAGTCGTGTGCTATAAATAACTGTTGAGTAATTTTTATAATCATATCAGTCTAGGGTAAATCGGTAGGGTACGTTGGCAGATCATTTGATTTCTTCTCTGATGATGGTGAACCACCACTTGCTCCTAGTACAAAAGCAACACCACCAACAATAACAACACCTGCTGCTTTCACAAGTGTTGGAATACGATGTACTATTTTAAATGTAGGTGAATACACATATTCATCGCGGTTACGTGTGTTGGTAAATTTCAACCTGTAATTACTTCCTGCTTTCACTGATCCGGGTATGGCATATTCATACTTGCCAGTGTTTGGTATGTTACGATCACTGTTAACACGTTCTTGCCCGTCGAGCAAATCAATATCAATCTGACCTCCCATGTTTCCGGATGTCCAAAGTATAGGATATGTTTTGCCTCTTTTATATTTAATGGCTGAACTAAATCCGGTGAGCTTAACGATGGGCACAAAAATACCTCCACGCAATTCGAGTGAAAGCGGCCCTTTGTAATTACCAAGTTCCTGAAGAATATTCCATTCTATTTTCTTTTGTGCACCGGGCTTCACCTCGTTACCAACATCGCCTGTTACGCGTGTAAGAGGTGCTGCAAAATTATCCTTTGATGAATACAACGATACCTGGTAGTTGTTCGCCGTGTTACTATCATCCAGAATATAATGGACAATCAGTTTTTCACGCGCTATTTCAATTTTCTCAATCATCATCTTTTGTGCCTCAGCACCAAAGGCGATGACAACGAATAATGCTGAAATAATAAATGCGTGTTTGCCGAAATTATAAAACCTGTTATTCATGGTCTTAGTTTATAATAACAATCTTTCCTGTAAATGTTGATTCATTATTGCCTTTAATGCTTAGTCTATATAAATATAATCCTGCTGCACAGGGCTGATCACGATGATCATTTCCATTCCACGTTGCTTCATAAAATCCTGACGACAATGTACCATTGACGAGCTGTCGAACAGGTTGCCCTTTTGAATCAATTATTTGTAATTGAACTGTATGCTGATCTTGTTTGCCTGGTAATGCAAAGGGAATTGTTATAAGAGTACCATG
Organism: Cyclobacteriaceae bacterium; assembly: GCA_035493595.1. Lineage (GTDB taxonomy): Bacteria > Bacteroidota > Bacteroidia > Cytophagales > Cyclobacteriaceae > DATCRE01. The sequence continues at coordinate 4,260 of DATJHZ010000567.1, forward strand.
CGCGAGTGAAAATGGATTGGGATAAGTCTTACCTATGGTTGTTGTCTCTGGCCTTATACTGTCGTGAATGTTCGCTCCATAATATATTTTATAATGTGAGCCAGCCTCTACCATATACGTTGAGACATCGCGCATGTTAATGATGCGACTATTTTGTTCATCCAATAAATAAAGTTCAATGTTGTTATCTCCAAAATGTTCATTGTTCCACATCAGGTTAAGTTCATCTGATGAGGATGCTTTGATTTGAAACGACCACACATAGGTATCCTTTGTTGGCACAAAGTCTTTTACAAAAAACTTCTGTGGATGTTCTGCATGTGGAAATTCAACTTCAGTATAATCTGCAAAGTGCGGTGGATTGAAATCATCAAAGCTATCATGGTCAGTTTGTGCTTGCGGACTCATGCCAATAGCCGCCATAGCGTTAATGGATTCATCTTGCTGAAGTATTAAGTTCAACTTCCAGTTTTCGTCGGCGAGATCAGATGAAAAAGATTGTGTTTGTATTCTGCCGGCACTGGTTTGTCCCTGAAAAGGAATCTGAATTTGTTTAGCACTGGTCTCATCTAAATAAACAAAACCTCCCTGAAAAGGTTGTAATGTATTTCCATCACTGTAGCTTCCGTTATCATAAATCTTAACAGCGTTGATGTTTATTCCAGAATTAAATGTTCTTACATCTTCCCAGTTAATAGGTAAGGTGTAAGGGTTACCAATCTGATTCCAACCTGGCTGCAATGTCATTTTAAATAAACCTGATTGGTAATAACCAGGCGGACGTGAGTTTTCAAGAACAATCTGATCGTTCTTTATAGTAAGAAACCAGTATCCTTTACCTCGAACAAAAACCGGTATGTCTGGAAATTCCTTCCATTGATTATTGCCTGCATAGGTTGCTATTCGATATATCGATTTATCATATTGACTATTCAATTCTCCAAACTGCGAGCCTATGCTTGAGTCTGACAAACTATCGGGTATGGTGATGATGCGATAATCTTTTTTAGCAGAACCTCCTTTTTTATATACTGTGCCTGGAACAAATTCAGTTGTTTGCTTGAAGTAGCTATGAAAAAATTCTGAAGTACTCTCAGGCTTTCGGGTTTCTTTACCTGTCTTGTCGACAGCCCTGAAATAATATTCAGTGCCCATGTTGTCCATCCATGAACTTTGCACAGTAATAGTATAATTAGGATCTGTCGTCAGGGTCATATTCTCTTTGGTAAAGACAGATCCTGCAATGGTGCGATGGTAAATCTTTACAGAGTCGACATCATTATCTGTTACTGTTATATCGAGATGATCGCCGTTGCTTAAAATATCAGGTAAGCTGGTAGCAAAAGCTATTGCCGGTGCTCCATTATTGATGAATACATTAACGGATGGGATAAAACCACTTTGCAACGTGGTTGAACTGGTTGATGCAATTCCTTGTCCAAAGGTGCAGGTAATTCTACTGGTAGAATTCTCAATAGTACCTCCGCCTGATGATGAAATATTTTGAAATGGAATTAAACTCTGACTGTAAACAGCCAATGGGAGCATTAGAAATATAAGGGCCTTAATTATCATAGCTTGTTGTTTTTGAGGGGTTAAACCCAAGCATGAATTGCCCGAAGGCAATGTAATATCAATGAAATATAATATTAATAAGGGATAAATTCAATACCCATAAACAGAGTGTAGAACATTTTTGCTTATCATAGAACCCATCTGTATCAATTTTACAGGGTAATAATGTTATTTTACCAAGTTATAAACACACAATCTATCTTCTAACAATGAATAGTACTCGCTTCCATATTATATGCATTACAATATTATGGATTGGTGTTCATGCACTGCTCTTACAGCATTATGGCATCAGAACTTTTGTTGATTCAGCCATTTATATTGACTCTGCTGACTATATAATAAAGCATTGGATGCTGGAAGATTTACGGTACATCTTTTACATCATTCCCATTACCCTGATTTCGATATGTCGTTTTATTTATCCAGATCAGGTTATTCCATTTATTATTTTACAATGCATTGTTTCATACGGCGCTGTGCTTGTGCTCTATTACACAGCTAAAATCATCTTTAACAACGCTCTTGCAGGACTCTCATCGGCAGTAATCTTTTTACTTTGGATCGACAATCTGCATTGGAATATTACTGTAATGACAGAGTCACTGATGTGCAGTTTCATTTGTGTGCTGCTCTATCAAATTGTGCGCTACAGCGGAAAGACTCCTGATTTAATTGTGCTCATTGGATTGGCTCTTTTAAGTATTCTAATTCGCCCTACCGGAGTTGTTATTGTTATAAGCATTATTGTGTTTCTATTAAATTATCATTGGGAGACTCTTTGCAAAAAAACAGTTCTTAAATATTCAGTTTTCAGTTGTTTGCTTATAATCGCCGTGGCCGGAGCTTACTTTATGTTTGATCTCTGGGACTTTACTGATCAATATCACAAGGGGAACATTATCACGTTTGCTGATATTCTTAAGGAAGACAATAAATTAAATTCAGCAAGTCTCAGGTTAGATGTCAGTGATGTTGATTTTGCTAAACAGGATGAAAGGCCATTGTTCAAAATCGCTTACTTTATTTCTCACAATCCTCTTCATCTGTTAAAGTCAGCTTGCATTAAAATCTGGTATTTGCTTTCTGGCACCAGGCCATATTATTCCATGACTCATAATGTTTTTACTTTTTTATGGAACACTATTATTTACGTGTTCTTCTACTTGGGCTTGAGGAAATCGGAATTGAAATCTCTCAAAATTTTTAGTTTAACTGTGATTGTAGTGAACTGTGCCTTGATTGGAATGGCAACTGTAGATTGGGATAATCGCTTTTATATTCCGATGGAACCTGGCATTGTAGTATTTGCAGGTGGTGGAGTTTCACTGATGATTCAACAAGTCTTGAGTAAAAAGAAAAAGATTAAATCTGTTTAATTTAATCAGCCATCAGAAAGGCATCCCATTCACTGGTTTGGGTATGATCATTAACGTGATCTTTCAGAAAAATGGCGTATGATGGTTTATGGGGTTTGCGTTTCAATACCATTCCTGCAGCCTCAACGGTTCCATTACCTTTACGCGCATTACATTTCTTGCAAGCCGTTACCAGGTTTGTCCATGTGTCGGCGCCTCCTTTGGCTCTGGATACAACATGATCAATAGTGAGATCGCGTTTGGTACCGCAGTATTGGCATTCGAAATTATCGCGTTTAAATATATTTTGCCGGGTAAGATTAACGCCCTTGTAAGGGGCGTTAACATATCTATTCAGGCGTATAACAGATGGCATCGGGAAGCTTTGGGTAACGGAATGCAACTTATACCCATTAGCAGGTTTTACTAATTCACTTTTGTTCAGATACACCAGGATAAAGGCCCGTTCGACGGAGCAGACCATCAACGGACTAAAGTCATGATTAAGTACCAAAACCCGGTTGTTCATGATAGAAAGATAAACCCAATTGTGTTAGTAACAAAGAACCTAATTGAAAGTTTCGACATTCAAAAACCAGGTTTTTCGGGTTTTTAAAGCTTTTAATGACAGTTCATTCCCCCATAATTAAAAGGCTATCAATCATTTTACCTCTTCCATGTACTTTGAATATCTTTGACGCCCAGATTTATAATGATGCCAACACTACTCGAACAACTTCAGCAATTCTATATCGAAGATCCTTCTGATCCATTTAATTTATATGCGTTGGCGCTGGAGTATCAGAAAACAGATGCCATTAAGGCGAAAGAACTCTTCTATCAATTAATGAAGGAGCATGAAAACTACCTTCCCTCTTATTACCATTTCGGAAATTTATTAATCGCGATGGAGCAGGCTGATGAAGCTACGGAGGTCTTACAGAAAGGAATAGACTTAGCTAAACAGAAAAATGAATTGAAGACCATGCGTGAGTTGAGAACTTTGTTGGATGAGGTGGTTTAGATAGTCATCAGTCAATGGTCCATAGTCAATGGTCCATGGAGCACTTAAATTAAAATGGCAATCCTTGTTAGTTCGCTTGAGGCGCGCAAGCCATGGTCGGCCAGAGATGCATTACTAAGTTCAAAAGCAAGCTTTCCGCCTTTATCAAAGAAGTTGATTCCACTTTTCTTTGTTCCGGGCTGCTCTGTAATAATTAATGTTGGTGCCTGCCCTAACTTAGCTGCAATATCTTCCATAGCATCTAATTTGTTTTTGGAAACAAAAAGCATGTGAGTTTTTTTCAGCTCGGCAACAGATTTTACTTTGGTGACCTTTATAGTACGTGTTCCAACTTTCTTTATCTCGGCCATAGCTTTCAACTCCTCAAAAATTGGTGAGTCGCCCAACACAGCTATTTCAAAATCACCTTTGTTAGCTTCATCAGGCCATTGCACATAACGTGTAAAACTAAACATGAAAACGTTGTAGAGCTTATAATTTTGCGCCTGAGCATTGAAAATTAAAAAAGTAAGTAGTGCTGCTAAAACAAATGTCCTCATGCGTAATCCCTTAATAATATTATATCTACAAAAACGTAAAAAAATTTTCCATTAAAGAAAGGCAAATTATGTGAGTGTTTATTTATGTCTCTGTGAATTTTTTATTGCATTATTAGACGATGTACTTTTTAGAGCAAAATAGTTTAATTTTTAAATTCTTTTCTCTCACTTCTATCGATCAATAATCTCTAATTTTAAAAACACATTTGTAATCTTTTAGTTTGCCATTTCAATGAAAGAAAAATTAAGCTTCGTTACCTTCTTATTTTTTGTTATTACTCAAATTTCTTTTTCGCAATCGTATTTCATTCCCCAAAGCCTGGGCGTTGAGGTGAACTCATCGTATAACGAGGTGAGTCCCGTGCCAACGCCAGATGGTAAAGCATTATATTTTACACGTTTAAATCATCCTGCAAACTCGGGTGGTGCAAAAAATAGCGCCGATATATTGTTTACAGCGTTGAAAAAAGATGGCACATGGTCATCGGCCCAGCCTGTTGCCTCATTAAATAAAGGGAAATACAATACTGCTTTATCATTTTCAGCTGACGGAAATCAAATTCTTTTTTATAGTGACAATGTACTTTATCTCTCTAGTAAGAGTGGCGAGACATGGAGCACGCCTGAGAAACTTGTTTTTAAGGCTACTAAAGATGCTCAACTTAGTGCTGATGGTAAGCATCTCTTATTTAGCAAAAAAGGAAATATTTTTATTTCCTCGAAAGCCGACGATGGCACATGGTCCAAACCAGTAGCCATTAATTCTCTCTCCACAAAAAAGATGGAGGCGCCATTTCTACTGGCTGACAACAAAACCCTGTTCTTTACGAGCAGTGATAGCAAAAGTAAGAAAGGTGAAATTTATAAAACTGAACGAACAGGCCCCGACTGGAATTCATGGTCTGCACCTGTTGTACTAAATGATACCATTAATACAACGGACGATGAGAATGGGCTAAGAACCAATAACATTGGAAGCTGGGCTTTTTTCTCGACAACAAAATCGAATACTGGAAATGCTGATCTATATCGTGTAAAACTTTTTGAAGATAATCCTTTCATTGAAGTATCTGGCAAGGTGATAAATGCTGTTTCCAAACGGCCATTGTATAATAAGTCAATTACTTTTCTCGCTAACGACAAACCAATTGACTCCGTAGTCTTTAGCAAAGATTCTGCTAATTATCGTGTAAAGCTTCCTATTGGTAAAAAATATGATCTTGTTGCTATGGTAGATCATTATAAAGGTCAGCTATTTTCTATAGATGCTACCGGTACAAAAGAGTTTACTTCTATTGGTACTTACCTGGAGGAGATACCAGAGCCTTATGTATTGTTGAAGGGTAAATTTCTGATCAAGAATACCGACAAAATTATTCCTGCATACGCAAAACCTTCTATTGTTATTGATGGTGAAAATGTAGACTCCGCTACGATTGATTACAATACCGGAATGTATTCCATTAAATTGAATCATGGCTCACCATATTACGTACAGGTAAGTGCAATGCACTTCGAATCATTCCCTGAAATGGTTGATCTCACTTCACTCGATGGCTACGAAGAAATAACATTAGACCTGCAAGCTGATGCTGAGAAAATGGCTATAATAACAGGTCAGATTATCGACAAGGAAACTGGTGCGCCTTTAGTAGCTCCACATCCTTTGTCGATTAGAGTTGAAGGTATCGAATCACTGTATTCAAGTATTGATTCACTTCTAGGAACATATGATTTACGATTGCCTCTCCAGAAAACTTATACATTAAGTGCAACGTCACCAGGCTATTATCCGGTTTATCAAATGGTAGATGTGAGCAATGAGAAAGAAGAGGTAAAGCTCACGAAGGAACTAGTAGTAGTGCCTGTTAAAAAAGGTGAGTCAGTGTT
>DATJHZ010000568.1:0-15133 GCA_035493595.1 Cyclobacteriaceae bacterium
TCGTATAATTCACTAAAGGTGAAGGTAAATAATGGAACCGTTAATGTTTACAAGGTTACAATTCATTTTGCCAATGGTGATACGCAAGATGTTAAACTTCCATCTGAATTGACAAAAGACAACGATGGCAAGCTCATTGATCTAAAGGGTAATCAACGTCTTATCGAAAAAGTAACTTTTTGGTACAGTTCTAAAATGAGCGACAAAGACAAGAGTGTCGTAGAGATCTGGGCAAGAAAATAATTTCAATATTCTAATTTTTCAAAATAAATAAGGAAGACATACCCAGTCTTCCTTATTTGCTTAATACTATCAAAAGCTATTTTATTGCTTCAGACTTTTTAAATAAGCTATACTCTGAGGCACCTGTGTATTTACATGGCTGCTTTCATCTTCAATGAAGTAATGCTGTATGCCAATTTTTTTGGCTTCTTTTAATATGGCGGGAATATTGATTTCACCTGTTCCAAGGGCTACATCATTTTCTTGTGACGTACCACCTGTAAGATCTTTCTTTACACCTTTACGCAAATCTTTCATGTGCATCAGTTTCCAGCGCTTCCCATATTTCTTGAGAAGTGAAACTGGATCGCCACCACCAAATTGTATCCAGAGTATATCCATCTCGAATGAAACATATTCGGGATTAGTATTAGTGATGATGTAATCTAGTAATGTACCTTTTTCATAGGGAAAAAATTCATAACCATGTGGATGGTAGCAAAAGATTAATCCGTTTTCTTTGAATACTTTGCCAGCTGCATTAAAAACTTCAATCGCTTTCTTAGCATTGTCAAGATTAAAGTCACCATCGTGTGGGATCCATGCGCACATCACGAATTTAGAACCAAATATTTTTGCACGTGTGGCAACTTCTTGAGGATCTTTTTCTAACTGGTCAAAACCCACACCGGTAGAAGGTATACTTATGCCTCGCTCATCACACAGCTTTTTAAATTCTTCAGCTGGCATTTTGTTTCCACCACCTTCAATTTCGGTGAATCCCATTTGCTTTATAGAATCCAGCGTGGCCGCTACTCCATTGGGGAAACTTTTTCTAAAGGTGTATGTCTGAACACCAAATGGCGCTGTGTAAAGAGGTTTTTGGGCTAATGCTATTTCAGATGCAAACAGAATCACGGCCACTGAAAGAAGGAAGATATACTTTTTCATAGTTGATTTAAGTAGTAGTAACTGCATTTAAAGGTTTGGTTTATTTATAATTCTTTTTTCTTCATGGCGTCAACGGCGTAGTTGGCAGCTCTTGCGGTAATGGCCATGTAGGTTAACGTTGGGTTTTGTGTTCCTGTAGAAGTCATACAGGCGCCATCTGTTACAAATACATTTTTACATTCATGAAGTTGATTCCAGCTGTTGAGTAATGATGTCTTAGGGTCTTTACCCATACGAGCGCCACCCATTTCATGAATGTCGGCACCGGGAAGTGATTTTGTATCTTCAGCTTTGATATTTATAAAGCCTGCCTTTTCAAACATCTCTTTGGATTGCTGTACATAATCAGCCACCATCTTATCGTCATTCTCACTCCATTCACAACTGATGATGATTTGCGGAATTCCATACTTATCTTTTAATTCAGGATGAAGTCTGATGTGATTCTTTTCTTCGGGAACACATTCGCCCATCATCCAACTGCTCATGTACCAGTTTCCATAATGAGGATTTAAAAGATTTTCTCTGAGCTGATCGCCGATCATACTCGTATCAGATCCGATACCTCTGCCGCCACCAATACCAATAGCATAGCCCCGTAAGAAATCAGTTTCTTGTTTGAATACATTTCTGAATCGAGGTATATATCCATTGCTTGGATTTCGTCCGTCGGTTCGCTTATCTTGAAAGCCTTCATATTCGGCGCTGGCTTTTCCACGATAGTTGTGCCATGAAATATATTTTCCCAGCAGACCACTATCGTTACCCAATCCATTCGGGAATCGTGAAGATGTTGAATTTAAAAGAATGCTCGTGCTATTAAGTGCCGATGCGTTTACGAAAATAAGTTTAGCATGAAATTCAATGATGTCTTTCGTATTGGCATCAACAATTCTAACACCGGTTGCACGCTTCTTCTTTTCATCGTAGATAATAGAGTGAACGACAGCAAATGGTCTGACAGTAAGATTACCCGTTTTTAATGCCCACGGTAGAGTAGAAGCGTTGGCACTAAAGTATCCTCCAAACTGACAACCTCGGTTGCACATGTTTTGGTTCATGCACTTAACTCTGCCTTGTTCACGATGAATTGGTTGCGGACTTGTTAGATGCGCACAACGGGCCTGTATAAGATGACGGTCGCCATAATTCTTTTGAAGGCTTTCTTTAAAGTATTGTTCGAGGCAGCTTAACTCAAAGCCAACACCACATTCACTGTCGGGCAGTTCAGGCAGTCCATCTTTATTGCCGGCGATGCCAGCAAATTTTTCAACGTAACTATACCAGGGCTCCAGATCTTTATAACGGATAGGCCAGTCGATAGCAAAGCCATCACGCACGGGACCTTCAAAATCATAGTCACTCCACCGTTGTGTCTGGCGTGCCCAAAGTAATGACTTGCCACCAACATGATAGCCACGAAACCAACGAAATGGTTTCTCCTGAATAAATGGTTGCTCATCATCTTTGATTGCCCAGTGCAGGGTTTCTTCACGCAGCACGCGTGCAAACTGGTGATCCTTTTTTTTCTCTAGCGGCACTGTTCCTCTATGTTCAAGTTCCCATGGAGATTTGCCTGCTGTTGGATAGTCTTTAATGTGCTTCACATCTCTTCCGCGTTCAAGAATTAATGTCTTCAATCCTTTATCGCAGAGTTCTTTCGCCGCCCAGCCGCCGCTCGCACCAGAGCCGATGACAATAGCATCATACGATCTTTTTATTTTGGAGTCTATATTGAAATTTGTCATCGTATTATGATTTTAAATCTACGCATCCATAAAAGTGGGCGGGCACGGGTTGATACTTCAGATAATTGATCATCACTTCTTTTGATGTATTGAATCCGCGAATGGTCTCTGATTTTATGAGCTTGAAGAACTCATTCTCTTGTTGATTTTCTGATGTCGAAAATTTGAGAAGCATGTTCTGTCGCTGAAGCTGATCGCAGTCGCTGAAAGGTTTTGTATGTAAGTTCATGGCTGTTACATTTAATGCTGCGAGTTGCGCTTTTACATTGTCTTGTGTTTCCTTTTCATAGCAATCATCTAGTAGTTTTTGCAGAAACTTGTCAACACCAACTGATAAAGCTCCAATAGAATTGCCAGCAGGAATGATGGTATCAGCTACCGATGCCAGGAGGTTTTGCTCTTCAATTTTGAAAGAAGAAGCAAATGCACTAACATCTTTAACAGTCCAGTTGTTAGCCCAGGCTGGCAGCGTTATGAGACCGGCCGAAACGGTCATCAAAGTTTTTAATGAATCACGTCTGTTCATTGCATTAATGATTATATGATCAAGATATTCTTGAACGTGAGATATGCAAAGGCATTTTATATGACCAGTTCACAACTGGTAGGAAGGGAGAATAGATGTTTCGAGTGATAGATTGCTAACACGGCAATATCCATAGTGGCACCAAACATCTTTTTATCAGCACATTAAACAACTACTCGTCAGATTATAGCGTTTAAAAATATCTCCATATATTATAGAGATTTATCAGGACTGCTCGGAAAAGACTACAAGAAATTAGAACAGTAGTGCAAGGTGAAAAGGACATGAGTCTGATAAACGGATTTGCCAATGATATAGAATTATCGTTTCTATCTGAATATTGGTTTCACTTGACAATGAACTTGTCATGTAAACACTTTTAAAATATTGAAATAAAATCCAAATCCTGTGTTAATTTTGAAACTTGCCCTAAGACCAACGATCAACCACCTCACATGATTAATACAACAGAACAAGAAGAACGTGAATACCTTGAGGAAATCAAAGAGAAGCTCCTTCTAAGCATTAAACGAGCTGATGACTCGGTGAAGCAATATTCTGCAGAATTGCGCCAGAACAAGGAATACATTTATGAACATCAATCCGGAATGGATGAAGCTGATATGGTTTCTGTGGGGCAATCCATTAACCGTATGGCTTTCACGGGTGAGAATGCTGTGGCGCGAAAAAGGAAATTGATCAAGCTGGGGCAATCACCATACTTTGGACGGATTGATTTTAAAGAAGGTAAAGAGCATACTATGGCTATTTACATCGGCATATACTCTTTTGCCGATGAGCACTCCAACCTTATCTTCGACTGGCGTGCACCAATCTCTTCTATGTTTTATGATTTTGAATTAGGTGATGCCTGGTACAAAACACCATCAGGAAATGTGAAGGGGAACATTGAACTGAAGCGTCAATACAAAATCAGGGATGGCATGATGGAGTTCATGATTGAGAACGCCGTGAACATCCATGACGACATTCTTCAGAAAGAACTCAGCAAGTCGTCGGACGACAAGATGAAGAATATTGTCGCCACTATTCAGCGCGATCAGAATGCTGTAATCAGAAATGAAACAGCTACAGTAATGATCATCCAGGGTGTTGCCGGATCAGGTAAAACATCAATCGCTTTACACCGCATAGCATTTTTATTATATCGTTTCAGAGAAACAATTTCCGCGAAAGACATACTCATTATTTCGCCCAACAAAGTTTTTGCTGATTACATTTCGAATGTCTTGCCAGAGCTGGGAGAGGAGCATATACCTGAAATGGGTATGGAGGAACTCGCGAGAGATTTGCTGGAAAACAAATATGCGTTTCAAACTTTCTTTCAGCAGGTGTCTTCATTGCTGGAGCATCATGATGCTGCTTTTATAGAGCGCATCAAATTTAAATCGTCATTTGAATTTCTGAGTAAACTCAATCAATACTTCATTCACATTGAGAATAATTATTTTGATTTCACTGAACTAAGAGTAGCTGGAGTAGCTGTTCCATTTCCTTATATAATGGAACGTTTCAAGGCGTGGCATCGCATGCCCATTTTGAAAAGAGTGCCTGAGGTAGCAAAGGAAGTTTTACAATATGTAAGAAATGCGGCGCAACGTAAACTATCAGGACGTGAAAAAGCTCAGGTGTGGGAAACCATTCCAAAGATATTTAAAGTAGGTAATGTGTTCGACCTCTATAAAGATTTCTTTAAATGGATGGGCAAGCCTGAGATGTTCGTAACGATGAACAACGGAATGCTGGAGTATGCCGATGTATTTCCATTAATCTATTGCAAGATCAGGCTTGAAGGGATACAGGCTTATGATCATGTTAAGCATTTGCTTGTAGATGAAATGCAGGATTACACACCTATTCAGTACGGTGTGATCTCGCGCATATTCAGATGCAAAAAAACTATCCTGGGTGATGTGAGTCAGAAAGTAAATCCATACAGTGCGTCATCAGCGGAAGGTATTGAACAGGTATTTCCACAAGGTGATATTGTAAAGCTCTTCAGAAGTTATCGTTCTACTTTTCAGATCACGGCTTTCGCTCAGCGTATTTCGCCTAATCCAAATCTCATTCCCATGGAAAGACATGGCGAAGCTCCTGTGGTGAATGGGTTCAGCAGCAATCTTGAAGAAGCAGAAGAGATAAAGAACATGATCACCAACTTTAAGAATTCAGGTTATCAGTCACTGGGTATTATTTGCAAAACCCTGGATCAGGCAAGCACTCTGCACGACGACTTGAAATTGCCAAATATCAACCTTCTCACAGACGACAGTACATCTTTTAAAGAAGGGATCATTATCACAACAGTTCACTTATCAAAAGGTCTTGAGTTCGATGAAGTTATTATACCGTATACATCAGCACGCAATTACCAGACTGATGTAGATAAAAGCATGCTTTATATTGCCTGCACCAGGGCTATGCACAAGCTTACATTAACCTATTCAAAAGAGCGAACAAAATTTATAACCGACTGACAAAACTTCGAGGTTCTATTTATAAAAACAAAAAGCCAGGCCATTATCTATGGCCTGGCTTTTTATTGCAGTTTTTATTGTGCCCAAAAAATACGCTCATTTATTATTGAAGAGCAGGAGCAACTCAACGAAACACTACAATATTTATAAACTCTTCTTTAACAACCAGGCATAGATATCAATTCTTGGCATATCAGGCGTCTTGCTCCAATCTTTATCATTCTGATTGAAAACTCTTCGCCAGCAATCATGATGTGGCTTGCCATCTGCATCCTTGAAAAGTGTTAGCTTCACTTCCTTTGTAGGGGAACATTTATTCACCGCGTTAATCATATTTTGTGAATTAGAAGTTGCTACGGTGTGATCGATAGCATTATGAAAAGCCCATATCGCAACATTTTTCAGATTACCCGCTTTACTAGTATTACCCCCACCAGATATTGGAACAATGGCTGCAAGCTTGTTAGCGTGAGCAACAGAATAATTCCATGTAGCAAAACCACCACCACTGCAGCCCGACATATAAACTTTTTTAGTATCAACAGGGTAGGTGGCAAGGCCATGAACTACTCCTTCGTCGATAAGTGCAACATTCCAGTTTTTAATAGTGTGTTGAATGGTCAATACAATCATGGGAACATCATTTCCATTTTTGATATATTCCGGCAGCGTGCGATTAAAGTTGTAATAGTTAATAGGTTTTGTAGCCGTAGCAACTTCACCATTTCCACCCAGGAAGAATAGTATGGGATACTTCTTATTGTATTTCAAAACTTCCTCAGGTCTGTAGATCAGGTACAAGACTTTTCTGCTTTCAGCAGCTGATTGATAAAACCCGGTATCCTGACGATAGTAGGTAATAAAATTCGATGGCTTAGGCTGAGCTTGTAAAATAGCACTTGAGCTTGTTTCCGCAACCAGATAAGTATAATAACGAGTATGCTGCGCCAGACCTTTTATTGTTTGAATTTTTTCAACATTAGCAGCCAATGATGTAGTGCCGTGAAATAAAATACCAGCCGCTGTAGGCACTAATGTCTGTGCTTTCAATTGAGTAGCGTTAAGTGTTAACGCTTTTGTAGAGACAATCCAGTAAGCAGTAGATGCAACATCCGTTTTCAGATTAAGGTCAACTGAAACTGCACCATACGCTACTTTAGGATAACCACTTACCCAGGTTGGTTCACCAAGCGTTGCTGCACTGGCCGTTGTATCAACCTTATTTTTAATCTTGCTTTCAATTTCATAATCATTCTTATTGCAACCAAACCAAGCTACACATACGAAAAGGAAAATAATTTTCTTCATGTCATATTTGTTTATTAGTGAGCTGCAAAAGTGATATGATAGCCTAGCACAATTGTGAAAACTTCTACGACAAGACTCATTTCTAGATTAATGGCCGATAGACGGGGTAAATGTCATTGAGTACAAATATTGAGATGAATATCTATAAGAATAATTGTCAAATATATGATTTTATATTACATGGTGAAGAATTAATGTAGGTGACTGTTTTACTTTTAAAGATATCATCGACGTGCAGCAACGACCTCTCTGCGAATATATATATCTGATTTTGGATGAGATATTAAAACTGCTTCATCCATTCAATGGCGATTTCCACAGTAGGGGTGTAGGTTACAGGAATGAGATTTTCTACCTGACTTACCGTATCGTCAAGAGACATCTGGGAGAAAATGTCTTCTGGAATTAATAAAGCAGCGTGTGAATATCCTGCCTTCAGTGCATTGTTGTAATGTTCTGTAGCAGCCCATTGTTGATCATCCGGATGAAGAATACCCAGTAGACGTGTATCCCAAATTACTTTACCTGTTCCAAAATGTTCTATGGCTTTAATGGTTATATTCATTCCATCTCTGAATTCACTTTGGGTAGGAGTGGTTAGCCATGTGGTTATAATGATGTGATTGGCCTGATCATATCCGATGCTCACGTGATCGTTTTCAAAATAATGTTGCATGGAGTTGTTGTATGATTTTTTTATTCTGTAAAAGCACTTATGTTATCTAAGTAGTGTGATGTTAATGGTTATTGTCAGGCATGTTTTATCCATTCTATAGCATCTTCCATGTTATTGAAGTAACCTACAATTACACCATTTACCTGGGCCATCGTTTCATCGACAGACATTGCTGCCAAAATATCTTTAGGCATGATGATGGCGGCATGTGAGTGACCAATTTTAGCGGCCCGTTCCCACCAGTCTGTAGCTAGCCATTTTTGATTATCAGGATGAATAATTCCCTGTTGATTTGTATCCACAATCAGCTTACCTGTTTTAAAATATTGTTCAGCTTCCATAATTTTTTCCATGGACTCTCTGAATTCATCATACGAACCAGGAATTAACCAAATAAATACAACGGCGTTACTTTCGGAATCGTAATCTATCCGCGCATAATCTGCTTTGAAATAATTTTGCATATGTGTTTTATTTATTAGAAACCTTCATCTCAGAAATATTACTAAAACTTCTTAATCCACTCTTTAGCTGTTTCAATATTGTCAAAGAAGGATTGAACTACATTGTTATTGACTGCATTGTCTATGGGATCTTCCATGGCCATCTGAGTAAAAACATCATGAGGAATGATGAGCCCCCAGTGAGACCACCCAATCTTACTTGCCTGTGGATACCAATCTGTTATTGTCCACTGTGTGTCGTCAGGATGTATGGCTCCAAGACCAACTGTATCCGAAATTATTTTTGTGGTTTTGTAATGCTCCATGGCAGGCAGATGAGCAAGTAAACCGGTTCTGAATTCCTCTGATGTTGCAGGTACTTTCCATACTGCAATAATTGAGTTGCACGATTTATCATAGCCGATTGTGAGATAGTCTTTCTCGAAATAGAGTTCCATTTTATTATTATTTCAATTGTTTAGTTTGTTTTGCTCTTGTCACTGAACCAATTTTTTGCTGATTCTACGTCTTTGAAGAAAGCTGTGGTCATCCCATCTTTTCTCCATTGCTCTTAACACTCTCACTATACTCTTCTGTTGCCATTTTAGCCCACTCGCTTTCTGCTATTACAAAGCCCATATGGTTTATGCCCGCAGCAAGGGCGCGTGGTGCCCAGTATTCAATAACCCATTATAATCTGGCAGTCACACCCAGATTAACAACTCTTCTTCTCATGGGAATAAAATACCCGTCTATGCTTAATGGAAATCTATTCTCCCTGTCAAATAGATTTTGAGCCAAAGCATACACATGAATCGAATTGGTTATGGCATAGGTTATAGATAGATTAGAAACCATAATAAGACCTGATGCCTCTTTAGTATTTACTACATAGTTATCTGGCATAGGGCGCTTACCCCGGAAGTAGGAAGTGAAGTTCACATTAAAGGATTTCACTTTTAAATTCACCCCTCCATTTACATATAGTGACGGAAGAAAATGAACCTCTGTGCTCTGATCGGTTTTAGTTTTAAGTTTAGCCATATTGAAAAATAAGTATGACTCTTTTGTTACATAGTAATTCAAACTTAAATCAACTCCATGTACGTTTGTTTTACCTGCATTGAAGGCCTGTGTGGTATCCCTGTCTGTTAGATTTTTGTCGATAGGCAAATAAATAATTTGATCATTATAGATCTGATTGAATGCACTTATTTTTAGCTTGAATCTGTCTTTCTTGTAGATGATGTTCATTTCATAATTGTCAATATGCTCAAGTTTCAGATTAGGATTTCCATAGAGTGGAAGTAAGGTTTGTCCTGTCAGTTCGTATAATGTAGGTGGCCGATGTGCCGTGGCATAAAGTGCCTTTATAGTGAGGTTGTGATTGAGTTTATATGATAAAGCTAATCGAGGATTCAGTGCAGATATTTTGGTGTTTGCAAAGTTGTCATAGTGATCGAACCTGGCACCTGCCAGAATTGAAAAGCGATCTGTAACAGCCCAGTTATCATCAACATAAAGAGATGTAACATTGCGGCTTTGATTAGGAGCAAGCGGATAAGCTGTGGTATCTCTGAATTCATTAATCTTCGAATCCCAATAATACGTTGTATTTCCAGTCTGGCCTTCTCGTTCAATCTTTCCACCAATTAATAAAGCGTGGTTCTCATGCTTCCCTATGTTCTTAGTATAGTTAGCTTCAAGGTAAGTATCAAAATTAGTTTGAGTGTTATAAAAAGGAAACCCGGGATAAGCAAGATAATGCCACATGTAACCGGCAGTCACACTCAAATGATCTGTGGCTTTCCATGTTAGGTAATTTTGGAATTGACTTCCTATATAATTTTGTGAGTAGCCAGATGCCCATGGTAAAATACCTGCCAGGTATCCATCCTGATTGGCAAATTTATACCATGATCCAAACTCTATTTTTTTATCAGGCGATTGAATGTTTAAGGTAAAGTTATACGCAGACTTGGTACCATCTCTCATGTATTTTGAATTAGCCTGAAAACTTCCGCCACCAGGGCCAGTGCCTAAATTAGATTGCCGTTGTGCGCCTTTATCATCATAGAATTGAAGAGAACCTCCCAGGTGCCAGCCATTTATTTTTTTTCCAAAAAGAACGGTAGCTTTTTTAGAAAGCAATCCATTCTTGAATCCGGAATTAAGAAATACTTCAGTGCCATCTACCGATTGGTCTCTGGTTACTAAATTGATAATGGTTACCGCGCTTCCTCCTTGTAAGGGAACGGGAGAAGTGCTTATCTCAATTTTTTCAATAGCCTCCAATGTGAATTCAATAAATCCGAGAGGCTGCCCAAATGTGGTCTCGTTGAATTTATTTTTTCCATTGAATAAATAAAGAATCTGTTGAGAGAAATCAGAATTAATACCGCGTGAATATACTGTTTCCACACGATCACCATATTTCATAGATGCAGGCAAGGCATCCATTCCGGGAACGAATACATTCAGAACATCTTTAAGTGTTCGAGCATTCATATCCATAATTTGCTGTCGGGTGATAACAATTACGTTGCCGGGAGCATCATCAATATTTTGTTCCACTTTGGAAGCCACAGAAACAGTAATGTTCATTAGTTCCTCCAGACTCAAATCGTATAACACGTCAATGGAATCTTTTTTCTGCGAATAAGACGTGAAGGAGATGCTTAACAAAAAGAAGAGGTAAAAACACTTTTTAAATGAAAAAGAAATAAAATCATTCCATGCAAATTTTAGATATGTCATTATTTTAAGTAATAGTTCTGTCATTATAATCTGATTAATATTGTATTGAGTATGATTGAATTTCAACTTTTAAGTTTGTTCTGAAAAGTGTTGATTACCTCTCTGAATAAATTTGCCAGAATAATAATCACAAAGCTTCCTATGCAGGAATAGATAAATACTGATACTGACATTAGGCCAAGGTTAAAAATGAAATGGCACAGATATTCTATAATGATCATTATAACGATAGCCAGGCTCCATTTTTTAATCGCGTTTTTTACTTGTATTGTCATATGCGTGTTTGTATGGTCACTATCTGTAATGTCCATTAGAAGTGATCAAATGTTTTTATTATTATAAGTGTTTAGAGTTACGATATCCAATCAATAGCATCTTCCATATTGTCAAAATAGGCCGTAGGCAAAGTGACATTGCCCATGCTACCTTCAATGGAGAGCTGAACAAAAATATCTTTGGCAAGAATAATGGCTACATGCGAGTGGCCAGCTGCAAGGGCTCTGGTATGCCAGTCAGACGCTACCCAGTGTTGATCATCCGTATGAAGTGCACCGGCATTTGTTAAACAGCAAATTAACTTTCCAGTTTTAAAATGCTCCATGGCTGGTATTAGGGCATTCATTCCTTCTCTGAATTCTAAAGAGGTTGATATCTTGAGCCACTCCAAAATCAATATGCGTTTATCGTTAAGATATTTGATGGTGACATAATCTTTTTGCAAATAAGTTTCCATGAATTAAAATCTAGTTATCTCTAATTACTTTGGTAAGGTTTGCTATGTATTTCTCTTTCAATTCAAGTTCTGCCAGCAAATCATTTTCACGCAGATTAAATTTCTCGATAGTTGCAGTCATCATTTGATTTTGAGCTTCTAACTGGGCGCTACAACGCTCGGCCTCTATTTTATGTTCTTCCATAGTTTGACGGAATGCATCCTGCTGAGCGCGCAGTTCAATTGTCTGTACCTGACTTTCTTTCTCCTTGTTCTTTAACTTTTCAATGAGCTTAGTCATCATTAGTTTTTGTGCTTCTGACTGAGAGTTCGCTCGTTCAAGATCCTTATTTCGCTGAGCCTCACCTTCCATGGTTGCGCGCAGTTCTTCTTCCTGTGCACGAAGCTCCTCCGTTTGTGCCTGACTTTTCTGAAGCATTTCCTTTGTTTCTTCCTGCGTCTTCATCAGTACAGTAACATCTGTAGAGAATTGTGCCACAGCGGTAACTTTATCATTTTCATTTTTAATCGGAATAAACTTCACTGTATAATGCCTGGACGATTCGCTTTGATAAGTCATTTCTATAAATTCGCCTGACAGTGCTTTGTTATATATTTTTTTGAATTTCAGTTGCTCTGAAGGTGGCAGTATTTTCAAAAGATTGATGCCTTCTTTATCAATAGAAATACCTTCGGCCTGATATGCACTAACTGCGGCTTTATTATAATGAATAATTTTATAGTCGTGATCAAAGGTTAAAACGGAATCCGTTGATGCATCAATCAGGTTTCTCATATAGAGTTCCTTATTTTTTGATTCCTCCATTACTCGCTGAACACTTTCCTGAGTGGCGAGGAGTTCTTCCACATTCTGGCGCATCTCTTCTTCCTGGCTTCTCAACTCCTCAGCTTGCTTCTGACTCTGCTCAAGCAAATGATTTGTCCATGCAGTTACTTTTGTATTTGAGATTTCAGAAGCAATAGTTTCGCAAATATCAAGGATGAACTGACGCTCATGTTGTTGATAAGGATGGAAAGAAGCAAGCTCCAGAACACCATAGACTACATTATTCACTTTGAGAGGTACAATGAAAATACTTCGTGGAGTTGCATGGCCAAGACCTGACGTGATATTAATATAATCAGCAGGTACCTGTGTCATGAAAACAGGTTCCCCTTCCTGCCAGCATTGTCCTACTACACCCTGACCTTCATAAATGTCTTTTTCGATATGTTTCTTTTTGTCCCAGGCATAACAGGAGAGCAAAGACAGGTGGATGTCATCTTTATTTTCATCATTCAGTACAAATAGTCCGCCCTGGTTTGAGTTAGTGTAGTTAACAACATAATTCACTATTGTGTCGCCAAGTTTTTGAAAATCATTCTCGTGACGAATAATCTCTGCAAACTTAGCTTGACCTTCAGATGACCAATTTCTTCGTTCATCTTCAATCTTCGTTAGCTTTAAATTCTCACGCATTTTAGTGAGATTACCTGCCAGATTGGTTTGGTTATGTGACCGATTGGATTCATTAACTCCATTCCACTCTGTTGTATAATCTCCGGTTGATATTTTTGTTATGAATTCATTTGCATGCTGGAAATTTTTAATTGAATCAGCTATAATTTCCTGCCAGTCTCTGGTTTGCAGTTCTATGTTAGAATCAAATATGTATTTGCGATTGCTTTGGTCTAAAGCAGTAAGAAGCTTTTCACGTTCTTTCTCATCGGATCTGAGTTTCCAGATAATATATAATATTGTGGGGCCACCCAATAGCATCAATAAGAATTGAATAATTTTATTTTCTGCAATAGTTTTTAGATATTTTTCATTGGCTTCAGCATTTAATGAATCTTCATGAGCGAATAGGGATTGAGAAAACGCCCAATTTTTTTTCCACACTGCATAGCCACGATCTTCATTCAAAAGTTTTACAAATTGCTTCATGCTATCTTGCCTGGCAACCTGAATCATATTCATAGAAAATTTGAGATAATCTTCAACTGCTAATTTCACCTCATTATACGAGGTCATATCGTATTGTTGCTTTTTTAGCGCAGCCTCTATATTGGAGAAAATCGTGTCTTTCTTTTTAATAACCTGATTAATGGGATCAAGTAGTGCTTCATTTTTAGTAAGACCAAATCCACGTACAGAGAGATCTGCTTCGTGAATAATAACTGTTAAGATCAGTCCTGTTTTTTGCTTGGTCTGTTCCGTTTCAAGTTTCAGCGCGTTATTCTCATCTAATACGGAGTAGTTTCTGAGAGTGAAAACAAAGTTGATAAATAAGAGTACGATAACAAAAGCGAGCGTTACCGTTACAAGAAAGGTTTTTCTTTTGAGAATTGAGATCATATAGTAGGATTGATATGGACCATGCAGAGTTTCATCATGCAGAACTTTGCTCGTCTTGATTTCTATAGTATGCCTGTGATATTATTTTATTTAAAAAGATTATTAGTAATCAGAATTTCCGCATAAGATTAACATGCTTTTCAAGTATCAGATCTATGATCAGCATATAGAATTCAATAATAGAAAAAAAAGAAAGTCATTATTATAAATACCAAATCATCACACATGACTCTAAGTATAAATACATAGATGATTGTTAGTATTAATAGCTTTCTGGTTTTGGCTTTTAAGACTTAATTTTAAGTCTATGCCAGAAGATCAATTCTGCTTTCTTGAGAGAAGAATAATTAGTAATACTTAGATGAAACCAGGAAATGGATCTTAACATTTTCCTGGCATTTTAAGATTAGAGGAAGAGGTTGTTTGAATTTAAAATGCCAACTATGATTAGGTTATTGATCAGATATTTATTGCTTCTATGTTTCATTGTAAGTGCATTTGGCAACGCAAGCGCGCAAGCCCATAAAATTGATAGCCTTCGGATTGTTTTAAAAACACTTCCCGCTGATACCAATAGAGTAAACGTGCTTATTGAGTTGTGTAAGGCGCAATCATTTCTTGATTCAAAGGAAATAATTTCAACCGCCAATGAAGCTTTGGCATTAGCGAAAAAAATAAATTTTAAAACTGGCCAGGCAAAGGCATGCTTTCAGTTGGGATATTATTTTCACAAGGTAGGAGATGATTTAAAAGCTATAGAGTCACTTCATGAAGCAAGCAACATTTTTGAGAAAGTTAACAATCTAACCCAGGCAGCATACGCTTATAATGCCATAGGAGTAATCTATAATGAACAGGATGATGAAGAAGAGGCCCTGCTTTTTTTTCAGCGTGCAAATTCACTTTGGAGCAAGGTTGACTTTAGAGAGGGCA
>DATJHZ010000569.1:0-3451 GCA_035493595.1 Cyclobacteriaceae bacterium
CTTCTGCCGCTATAAGAAGAAAGATCTTCTGCTGTTTTCTTATCCACAGGCAATGTGAATTCAATTTCAAAACCATCAGGCATTGCCTTAACGGTTTTCATTTCCATAGGTACTTTGTTTGTCCAGACTAATCGCTGAAGTCCGGAAGTAGTTGTACCAGCAGAGCCCCAACCACGATTGGTTTCACCGGCAAACAAGGATCCATCATGTCCCCAGTTCATACGTAACACACCAGACTGAAAGCCTGCTCTGAAATCAAAAGCAACACCTTGAAATTCGCCTTTAACTTTTTCAAGTACCACACGCATGATTTTGCTCTGACCTTGATCGCCTACAAATAGCTGTCTGGCGAAAGGACCAAACTTGCCTGCTGTTTCATCTCTGATAATTTCTGAATTTGAAATACCTAACACGCCATGTGGCAACCACACCGCAGGTGTTCTTACTTCAGGAAATTCACTTTTTAGTTGAAAGAATAAATTTGGATTTTTCTCATCAGCAATGTTTTCAGGCTTTACATATTGACCTTCAATTTTGGTTTTGCGAGGATCAATCTTTGCATAAAGCTGCTCCGTTGTAATTTTAACAGGTGAGTTTGGAAGACCTGTCCAGCGCAAGCCTGCAGGATGTCCGGTAAAACTTCCTTTCGTTACATGCCAGATACCGCCAGAGCCAATCCAATCACCTTGATTATCATCATAAAAAAATTCGCCATCAATCATACCTAATCCGCAAGGTGAACGCATACCCGTTGCCCACGGCTCCATCGTTCCATCGGGATGGATTCTCATTGTCCATCCACGATATGGTACGCGACTTTCTCCACGCCACCACTCTTCATCACCAAAGGCAACGTTACCTGTTACAAAGAAATTTCCCTGTGGATCTATCTTCGGACCAAATGAATATTCGTGGTAATAACCAGATAATGGCCATGAATAAATGGTTTCATATACGTCTGCTTTACCGTCTCCATTTTTGTCAATTAGCTTTGTAAGCTCTCCACGTTGTGCAGCAAACAATGCTCCTTCGTGGTACACGAGACCAAGTGGTTCGTGCAAGCCTGTAGCAAACAATGTAAACTCAGGATTGCTGCCATTTTCTTGTGAAGCATTTTCAATCATCCATACATCGCCACGGCGTGTAGAGACAGCTACACGTCCATCAGGCATAATGGCAACACCACCTACTTCCAGTAAAATATTTTCGGGTGTAGGTACGGTTACGATTTTATAGTAGTCATCTTCTGTTAGTTTTTTGGTGCTCTGTGCAAATACACTTAGCGCACTGCAGCACATTAACAGTGAAAGTATAAATCTATTTTTTATTGTATTCATGTCAGTGTCAGTTAAAGATTGAATCAGAATTACCAGATCAATGTGTATTTAATAGTTGTACCATCAACGGGTATGATCAATTCTTTCTTGCCGTTGCTATCACGTATTACTGGTTTGGTATTACCTGCTACTGTAACATAAAATTGCTGATCGATGGAGTAAGATCCATTTGGCATGGCAATGATGGCATCACCTTCAGCAAGCTTGTATGTAAGACCTGTTTTTGTTCCTCTGTCTTTTAATATTACTTCATGGGTGATCGAACGATTGTTATCATCCGGATAAATTTTATCATTTACATTCAAACCCTGGTAGATGTATTTGAATACTGGACGACCAGTTGCTTCGTCTATTTCATAACCCTTGCCACGAAATTCTTCTTCTTTCGTTGCAGACGGAAAAGCATCTGTAGGATTTGCCAAGTAAGCTAGCGGTTGATTAATGAATAAATATTGTGTGGCACCACGTGGTTTGAATGATCCATCACCACGATCATGCCACATAGGTGTAGCATCAACAAAAGCACCTCGCCAAAGAGCAGAGAGATTGCCTCTTTTCAAATCATATACATAGTGAATACCATTGGGGTCGCCAACACCAATAGTGTGTGTTAGCCTGCGTCCTTGATCACCTTTAAAATCTACAAAGGCCCGAAGTAATTTTGTTTCACTTCCTGCATCAATGAAGATGGAGGCTGTAGGATTATCGTCTGGAGGAAAAGAATTGAACGTATGAAACGCTTGCGGATAGCTGTTGTTTGTTTGAATAAATAATGCTAACCGTGGAGGTATCCATGATACATCTTTGTAGTTATAAATTTCGACCGGATAGGTGCCAGCTTTCAACTCAATTTTTCCGTGATCATTTCTAAAATCATCACCGCGTTGAAAATCGATTAGTTTTTGACCATTCACTACAAGCCTTGCGCCACCTGCATGTAACAAATTAAAATCGTAAGTGTTATCCTCAGGCACAGTAATATTTGTTGTATAGATAGCCGCGTACTTGTCATCTGTATTAACAACCTCAATAGATAGTTCAGGGATTGTACCCGTTGTTGCTGGCTTGGCAGAAGCAAAATTTTCAATCGTTCTGAACTTGCCTAGATAAGTTTTATATGCAATTGGACTAAGCGACATAGCAACAGGCTTCATTAGTTTATAACGGATGTTGCGAAAAGCAACTGGTCCATGATCTCCTTGAATCATGAGAGGCCCTGAAGCACTCTCTGTATTGGCAATAGGCCCACCCGTAAGAAGTGGTACTTCTACATTGTCGTGGATCTTAACACCGTTTAATTCAACAGAGACAAACTTGGCGTTGGCTATTTTATTTCCGGCAGCATCAAAGCGTGGTGCACGGAAAGAGATTTTCATTGTTTGCCACAGACCAGGTGCTTTAGCAGGATTGCTTAATGGTGCTTTGCCCATATAGATTTTTGAAGGCTCAGACTCCCAGTTTCTATAGATACCACCGATATCAGAAAACTTTGGATCTTTAACTCCCCAGCTATCCAATAACTGAACTTCATAGCGACCCTGAAGGTAGATACCAGAGTTTGATCCTTTCGGAATCATCACTTCAAGTTCAAGTTCTATGTCACCATGTTCGAATGCTGTAATGAGATTGCTCTTTTTAGTTTCATCATTATAGTTAAGCAAAATTCCTTTGCCCGCCTGAAAGGTCACTGCCTTTGGAGGCTCAGGTGCTTGCTGATCTTTTGATTTTTTCTTTTTCTTTCCTTCTTCGGGAACAGCGGGTGCTTCGTGCGGATGAGCATCAATGGTTGGATCCATCATCACTGAACCAACAATCTGCCAGTTGCCATCTTGAGGTTTAAAGGCTGACATATCATCCAGAGAAAGTGTTTTCATATCAGACTGCTGGGCTCTTAATAAAAAAGTGCTGGCGAGCATGAATAGAAAAGCTAAGCCATATTTGATTTTATGCATCGTTTAAGTTGTTATTTTTACAACGAATATCTATTCTTAATACAGCAATAACAAAGATTGTTTATATGAATGGTTGGATAAACCAATCCATGTCTGTGAATAAACTTTATTACCTTGCGTTTCCTAGTAAATAACACGATGAATCTTCTCAAACGAATTCAA
>DATJHZ010000570.1:0-10946 GCA_035493595.1 Cyclobacteriaceae bacterium
TATTAGATTTGGTAAGAACCTTTTGAAATACAACATAACCTCAGACAGCACAGAAATAACTTCATGCTACGGAGACGATCATTCAAATGTGAAAGTCTTTAACGAACTGCTCAAAGGAGTAGATAGTCTCAAAATAAAACTACACGCTGAGGATAGCATTGGTAATACCCTGGATAGCTCGCTCTATGTAAAATTCAATACTAAAAAGGATATTCAAATTGAAAAGTTTAGCATGAGCCTTGTTGAAAATAGCGTTACAGCTAACAAGGGAGAACTTAAAATTACCCTGCTATTCAATAAGCCAATAAAAGAAATAAATTTCGATAGCCTTCTTTACGTAAGAGACTCAATTCAAATCTTCAAGTTTACCAAAGAAGATCTAGATTGGAAGCAAGAAGAGAACATACTGTCAATAAAAAAAACAATTGATAAAAAGCTCTTCATCAAAAAAGAAGAAAACGATCAATCGAAAGAAGCCAAAAAACCAGCACCAGACAGCAAACCAAAAAAGATCATTGAAAATCAATTGTTAATCGGAAAAGGAGTATTTATTAGCATTGACAACGACAGCTCTCAACGAAAAAAAGAACAAGTAAAAGTTCTCCGGGAAGAAGACACAGGAATACTTTTAACATCAGTAAAAACGGATCAGAAAAATTATATCACCCAAATATTAACGAAAGACTTTAAAGTACTAGAGTATACCACATCAAAATCTGAATCAAGGTTTGAAAACCTGATTCCCAGCTCATATCAATTAAAATTAGTAATAGACAAAAACGGTAACTCAATTTGGGATCCAGGAAACTTCTTCAAAAAAGAAGAACCAGAACCTTCCATCTTCTACACCACAGAAAAGAAGGATCAAATCATCAATCTAAAAGCGAATTGGGAGTTAGGACCTTTGTTGATAAAGTATTAACGAGATGTTAATAACTGTTGACAACCTAAACGAATAACCCCTAAAAACTGGCATAAAACTAAATCTCGATTCTGTGTGTTAATAGAAAGAGGCTTACAAACATTAAATACAGTAAAAGTTGTACACACTAAATCTATTCACACAAAAGATAATTGTTTACAATGGTCTTAAACAATTGAGAATAACACGCTTACATTATACAAGAATTCTACATAAATTAAACATTCCATAACCACATCGACTTATCCACAAATCAACATGGCTTATTATTCTTATTATATATATAAATTAATAATAAAATTAAAGGCATGTGTATTGTTCATATCCTTTAGCCTCATTTTAGGGATAGGTTTTGCTTTCGCACAAAATCAAAACGAAATAAAACTTGCCGGCGAATACCTTATTAAGGGCGAAAAAAAGAAGGCCGTTGAATTGTATCGGGAGCTGAGCAAAAATGAAAGCAACCTGCCTTTTATACATAATCCATATCTCGAGACAATGCTCGATTTAGGAATGTTTGATGACGCAGAAGTTTATTTAAAAAAAATTTCGAAAAAAGACGCGGACAACCTACTTTACCAACTTGATGCTGGTTTCGTTTATGTTAGAATGGGAAATCTCGCTAAGGCGGACAAGCATTTTAAAAACCTCATTTCCGAAAACAAAGCGGACGTCCACCGAACAAAGCTGATGTCGGATTATCTGACATCAAAATCATTAATTACGTATGCTATACAATGTTTGACTGAGAGCCGTGAATTTCTTGGTAATCCTTTTATGTTCTGCCTTGAACTAGCAACGCTTTATCGCCTTCAGGGACAGCGCGAAAAAATGGTGCAGGAATACCTGACATACGTAACACAGAACTCTGGAAATATTCAGTATGTAAAAAATGTAATGCAGGCTTTGCTTACTAAACCTGAAGATCTGGAGAGTCTTGAGAAATTACTTTACGAAAAAGTACAGCAACAGCCAGAATTCGATGTGTATTCAGATCTATTGATTTGGGTAACAATGCAACAAAAAAATTTCCATGCCGCTTTTATTCAGGCCCGGGCCTATGATAAACGATATAAAAAAGAAGGTGAAAAAAGTATGGAAGTAGCACGGGTTGCATTGGATAACGACGACTACAACGAAGCCTTGAAAATTTATCAATATGTGATTCGCGAATTTCCATCGTCACCTAATTTTTTATTAGCGCGACTTGGATTAATGCATACCCATGAAGCCCGTCTTAGAAACAGCTATCCTGTTAATCTGGATTCTGTCAGAACACTTATTGTCAACTATCAAAAATTTATTAGTCAGTATCCTGAAAATAATAACTCCATCGATGCTGCCAGAAATGAAGCCTTGTTGTATGCTAACTATTTAGACGAAAAAGACTCTGCCGTTCACATTTTAAATAATCTGATATCAAATCCAAGAAGTTCGCCGACGTTACGAGCAAGAGCAAAACTTGATCTGGGTGATATTTATCTATTACTAAACCAGCCCTGGGAATCTTCCTTACTTTATTCGCAAGTTGAAAAAACGCAAAAGGAAAATCAGATTGGTTATGATGCGAAATTGAAGAACGCAAAATTGTCATACTATAAAGGCGATTTTAAACTGGCTCAGGAACATCTTGATATTTTAAAAGAAGCAACCACGCGTGAGATCTCCAACGACGCTCTTGATCTGAGCATGCTCATCAAAGAAAATATAGGTTTTGATACATTAGGATTGGCACTTAAAGAATACTCGGCTATTGAATTGCTGCTTTACCAAAATAAAACAGATGAGGCACTTCAACGAATCTCCGATCTGAAACAGGGAAAAGTAAATTCAGAACCAGTATCAAACCAGACAATTCTGGATGATGTGTATTGGCTGGAAGCTAATATCAGGATGAAACGAGGAGAATTTCAGGAATCTATTGCCTTACTTGATAAAATTGTGAAAGATTTTGGTGACGACGTTTTAGCCGATGATGCGTATTTTTTGCAAGCCGAAATTTATGAGCGCCAGTTGGGCAACAAAGAAAAAGCTAAAGAGATTTATAGAGAATTTCTAAATAAATATCCAGGCAGCGTTCATGCCGCCGATGCCCGTAAACGCTTTAGAGAGTTGCGCGGAGATTTCGATCAGAAAAATCCATAAAAATCACAAAAGCCGGAGCTAACCGACCGGCCTGAGGTAAGGTAGTCTTTTCAACAACGGATCCGTTGACATATAATCGTTTGCCAGCCACCTTTCAAAAAGATAAAATTCTTAAAAAATATTTAAGGTAAAATAGTATGCATGCATAACAAATATTTTATAGCTTCGTTAAGCTTGAAATCGTATGCGGAAAGAGGAGACTATTGATCATAATATTAAAACCGCCTGGCACGCCATTGCACGCATGTATAACCAGCAGGCGGTTAAGTATGATATTACTATGTCGATGGGTTTTGTGTTGTTGAACATAAATTCTGAAGAAGGAACACCTGCGACCAAAATTGCACCATTGATGGGACTGGAGGCCCGAAGCCTTACACGATTGCTTAAGACTATGGAAGAAAAGAGTCTTATCTACCGCAAAGCCGACGAAACAGATAAGCGATCAGTAAGAATTTATTTGACGAAAGAGGGGAAGGAAAAAAAAGAGCGTTCAAGACAGGTTGTGTTGAAATTTAACAACTGTGTTCGAGAAAGTATTTCCGAAGAGAATTTGAAAATTTTCTTCGAGGTACTGCAAAAAGTGAATATCATAATTGAGAAAAATAACATTTACCAAAAAGTAAGTATTTAAATTAGTGTTGATCACGCTCCTTTATCGTGAGCGTTCCCTCAACCACCAACAGAAACATGAGTATGAATAGAACAATTCGAAAAGTTGCCGTATTAGGTTCTGGCATAATGGGCTCACGTATTGCGTGTCACTTTGCCAACATTGGTGTTGATGTTTTGCTACTTGACATTGCTCCCAAAGAGTTGACTGAAGATGAAAAGAAAAAAGGATTGACGTTGGATCATCCTGCTGTGAAAAACAGAATTGTTAAAAGTTCATTCGACGCTACTCTCGTGGCCAACCCCGCACCTTTGTACAGTAAAAAATTCGCTTCGCGTGTAAAGCTAGGAAACTTTACCGATGACATGGCGAAGATCAAAAACTACGATTGGACCATTGAAGTGGTTGTTGAAAACCTTGATATAAAAAAGAAGGTTTACGAAGAAGTTGAAAAATACAGAACACCTGGTACACTCATAACATCTAACACTTCTGGTATACCCATTCACTTGATGGCCGAAGGAAGAAGTGAAGATTTTCAAAAGCATTTTTGTGGTACACACTTTTTTAATCCGCCCCGTTACCTGAGATTACTAGAAATTATTCCAACACCAAAGACAGATCCAGGCATTGTAAAATTTCTGATAAACTACGGTGATCTCTACCTTGGCAAAACAACAGTGCTTTGTAAAGATACACCAGCATTTATTGCTAACCGTGTTGGAATTTTTGGAATCATGAAAGTTGTTGATTCCATGACCAAGTTAGATTTGAATGTTGATGAAATAGATAAATTAACAGGACCAGTTATTGGAAGACCCAAGTCAGCTACATTTAGAACATCAGATGTTGTTGGGTTAGACACACTCGTAAAAGTTGCAAACAATTTATATGCAGGTCTGCCAAATGACGAAGGAAGAAATCTTTTTAAACTTCCTGAAATAATTTCGAAACTGGAGCAGAACAAATGGCTTGGTGATAAAACCGGACAGGGTTTTTATAAGAAGACAAAAAATGCCAAGGGCGAAACAGAAATCCTTACCCTTAATCTCAAAACATTAGAATACGAGCCAAAAGCAAAAGCGAAATTCGCCACACTTGAATCGACAAAGACAATTGATAATTTAAAAGAACGATTTAAAGTATTGCTTGCTGGAAAAGATAAGGCTGGTGATTTTTATCGTGATTCTTTTTATGGATTGTTTCAATATGTGGGCAATCGCATTCCCGAAATTTCAGACGAACTCTATCGCATTGATGATGCCTTGTGTGCTGGCTTTGGCTGGGAGCTTGGGCCTTTTGAAACGTGGGATGCCGTTGGTTTAGAAAAATCGATTCAATATATGGAGAGCTCAGGCTACAAACCGAATCAATGGGTTTATGATATGCTTGCTGCGGGAAACAAATCATTCTATAAAATTGAAAACGGGCAACGAAAATATTACGACGTTCCAACTAAATCATATAAGAGCATTCCAGGTAAAGAAGAATTTGTAATCCTTGAAAACCTGAGTGATAAAATTGTTTGGAAAAATGCCGAGTCTAAAGTTACAGATCTGGGCGATGGTGTTATAAACTTTTCTTGGCACAGCAAGAGTTACACTCTTGGAAGTTCAGTAATTGAAGGATTAAATAAATCAATTGAGCTAGCTGAAAAAAATTATCGCGGTCTTGTTATCGGTCATCAAGGTCCTGATTTTTCATTGGGTGCAAATCTTGGATTGGTGTTTATGTATGCCATCGAACAAGATTATGATGAACTTGATTTTATGGTTCGTGCGTTTCAAAATTCTACGATGCGCATTCGGTACTCATCGGTTCCCGTTGTTGTTTGTCCGCAAGGAAGAACTTTGGGTGGTGGTTGTGAAATGACTTTACATGCGGATAAAGTTCAGGCTGCTGCCGAAACTTATATCGGATTGGTTGAAGTTGGTGTTGGCTTAATACCAGGTGGCGGAGGTACAAAAGAATTTACAAAACGTGTTAGTGATTCTATTCAGGAAGGTGACGTGGAGTTGAATGCACTCCAAAATGCATTCATGAATATCGCGACAGCAAAAGTGGCAACCTCATGGCAAGAAGCAAAAGAGATGGGAATCATTCGTGAGCAAGATGCTGTTAGCTTAAACAGAGACAGACAAATTCTGGACGCAAAAAATGCAGTGATAGAACTTTCAGATGCTGGTTACACCATGCCACAGCCAGCAAAAAATATCAAAGTGCAAGGTCGTACTGGACTGGCACTTTTTCAGGCAGGAGTCTATGGAATGAAAATGGGTCGTTACATATCTGATCATGATATGAAAATTGCCATGAAAATTGCCAACGTTATGTGTGGTGGAGACTTAACATCACCACAAGAAGTAAGCGAGCAATATCTACTCGATCTTGAACGCGAAGCGTTTGTTTCACTTTGCGGCGAAAAGAAAACACTTGAACGTATTCAATCTATTCTTACCGGAGGAAAACCTCTTCGCAATTAATTTATCACAACTGAAAAAATAAAACTATGGATGCATATATAGTTGCCGGATTTAGAACCGCCGTTGGAAAAGCAAAGAAAGGTGGCTTTCGTTTTGTAAGACCCGATGATCTTGCTGCGGATGTTATTAAACATCTCGTAAAGTCAATTCCAGGTCTTGAAAATAAAATGGTTGATGACCTTATAGTTGGTAATGCAGTTCAGGAAGCTGAGCAAGGCATGCAAATGGGAAGAATGATTTCCTTGTTAGCACTTGGCATTGAGGTACCCGGTATGGTTATTAATAGATATTGCGGTTCAGGTTTAGAAGCTATCGCGATAGCATCAGCCAGAATACAAGCAGGACAAGCCGATATTATTATTGCCGGTGGTGCGGAGTCTATGTCTCTCGTGCCTGTGATGGGATGGAAGACTGCATTGAATTATTCGATCGCAAAAGATAACCCTACATATTACACCAGTATGGGTTTAACAGCTGAAGAAGTTTCTAAACAATATAATGTTTCACGTGAGGATCAGGACAAATTTTCATACGAATCACACATGAAAGCTGCGGCTGCAATTAAGGCGGGAAAATTCAAAGATGAGATTGTACCGATTACTGTGAACGAAATCTTCGTTGATGAAAGCAGCAAAAAGAAAACAAAACAATTTGTAGTTGATACTGATGAAGGCGTAAGACCTGATACAACAGTTGAGGGCCTTGCAAAATTAAAACCAGTGTTTGCTGTTGGTGGTTCTGTTACAGCAGGTAATTCATCACAAACATCAGACGGTGCAGCTTTTGTTGCTGTGATGTCTGAAAAAATGATGAAGCAATTAAACCTTAAACCAATAGCCAGATTGATGAGTTACTCTGTTGCAGGAGTTGATCCACGCATTATGGGAATAGGACCTGTTGCTGCAGTACCGAAGGCACTAAAGATAGCGGGCAAAAAATTAGGAGACATTGATCTTATCGAATTGAATGAAGCTTTCGCTGCGCAGTCGCTTGCCGTTGTGCGAGAACTTGGCATTGATACAACAAAATTAAATCCAAACGGTGGTGCTATTGCAGTTGGTCATCCACTAGGCTCATCAGGTGCCAGATTATCTGTACAACTCTTCAATGAAATGCGCAGACAAAATAAAAAATACGGACTTGTAACAGCATGTGTTGGCGGTGGCCAGGGAGTTGCCGGTGTTTACGAGTTCTTGAATTAGAAATGATTTTCAAAAAATTAACCTTACTGATATGTCTACCATCACCGAACAAAAGAAAGCTATAAAAGGCGGAGAGTTTCTGATCCGCGAGACAGAAGCCAGCGAAATATTTATTCCTGAAGAATGGAATGAAGAGCAACGAATGATTGCAACCACGTGTAAAGATTTTTTGAAGCAGGAAGTATATCCGCGCCTGGATGAGATAGACACTCAGAAAGATCCGAAGCTCATGCCCTCCATTTTGGATAAAGCGGGCGAGCTCGGTTTGTTGGGAACATCAGTACCACAAGAGTATGGAGGTTTCGGAATGAATTTTAATACTACTATGCTTGTGGCTGAAGAGATTGGTGCTGGTTACTCAGTAGCAGTAGCATTATCAGCACATACAGGTATAGGTACATTACCGATTTTATATTACGGTAACGAAGATCAAAAGAAAAAATATTTACCGAAGCTTGCTACAGGTGAATACAAAGCTGCTTACTGCTTAACAGAACCAGACTCTGGTTCTGATGCCAACTCCGGAAAAACAAAAGCAGTTCTTTCATCAGATGGAAAGCATTATGTAATCAACGGACAGAAAATGTGGATTACAAATGGTGGCTTTGCTGATATCTACATTGTGTTTGCGAAAATAGACAATGATAAAAATCTGAGTGCATTCATTGTTGAAAAAACATTTGGTGGAATTACCATGAATGAAGAAGAACATAAGATGGGTATCAAAGGATCGTCTACCCGTCAGATCTTTTTCAACGACTGCAAAGTGCCGGTTGAAAATATGTTGAGTGAACGGGAGAATGGTTTTAAAATAGCAGTAAATATTCTGAATGTTGGTCGTATAAAATTAGGCGTTGCTGCTATTGGTGGAAGCAAGAAAACAATTTCCACTGCAGTAAACTATGCTAAGGAACGCAAACAGTTCGGAACATCCATTTCAAATTTCGGTGCGATCAAGCATAAGATTTCCGAAATGGTTACAAAGGTTTTTGCATCAGAGTCGGCTTGCTATCGCGCAGGTCAAAATATTGATGATGCATATGAAGGCTTAGTAGCCGGTGGACTTGAATCTGGAAAAGCAAAACTTAAAGCACTTGAAGAATTTGCTATTGAATGTGCCATCATGAAAGTTCATGGATCTGAAGTTCTTGATTTTGTTGTTGATGAAGGTGTTCAGATTTATGGTGGTATGGGTTTCTCAGCAGAAGGGCCAATGGACCGTGCCTATCGTGATGCCCGTATCAACAGAATATTTGAAGGCACAAATGAAATTAACAGAATGCTTACTATTGACATGCTGATGAAGCGTGCCATGAAAGGACAGATTGATTTGATGACTCCAGCGATGGCAGTTCAAAAAGAACTAATGGCAATTCCTGATTTTGGAGCAGATGAAGACACGGCCATTTTCGCGAAAGAAAAGAAAGCAATTCGTAATCTGAAAAAAGCAGGACTGGTTGTTGCAGGCGCAGCTGTTCAGAAATTCATGATGAAGTTTTCTGAAGAACAAGAGGTACTAATGAACCTGGCCGATATACTAATTGAATTGTATGTAGCAGAATCTACTTTATTGCGCGTTGAAAAACTGATTGCATTGAAAGGCGAGAAGGAAGCAGAGATTCAAAAAGAGATGGCGATTATCTATCTGCACCATGCTATTGAAAAAACTGCATCAGTTGCAAAGCAAGCCATCTATGCATTTGCTGATGGTGATGAATTAAGACTTATGCTTCTTGGATTGAAAAGATTCACGAAGATAGATCCTTATAATTTGAAAGAAGCCAGAAGAAAAGTAGCGAACTATGTTATAGAAAAAGGCGAGTATCCATTTTAACCAAACTGATAGATTTGTTTGAAAAAAGCCCGGGCTAATACCTGGGCTTTTTTTATGAACAACATCATGTTCAATAGTGAACAAATTCATCATCATTGAAAAACGAAAACTTCGTTTCTACAATAAATAAAGCATTCCATAAAACTGGAATTGAATTTGTTTATGGCACAAGGAATAAAACTTCTATAGTATGTCAAAAGCACTAGCGACCATCGTAATTTTATTTGCAGCTATTATTTTCTTCCCGATAGCTATCGGAATATGTGGAGGAGTTTTTGGAATTATTGCAGGAATATTTGGTGCTGTCTTTGGATTGATTGGTGGAATATTTGGCGCTGTCTTTGGTGCGATAGGCAGTTTATTCAGCATACTTTTTCACACCAGTTTTATAGTGATTATCATTATATGCATTGTAGTAGTAATCGCTAGCAAATCGAACTCAAGACGTTAATTTTATTACGTGATGGGATGTCTGTTGTACAGAATAGGATTAAGGAAATAACGACTGTACACCGGATATCTTTTTATGGATTGAATTTGAGGTCTCTTATCTTTTGAAAAAGTAATCTTATAATAGAATTCGTATCCTTTCTCAACTCTGATATCCTTTCTAACAAGATACCATTCTTTGTCGTATGGATTCAACACCTTAACCTGTACATGAAATAGCCCAGGTTTACTTGCTATGCGAACAAAACTTCCAGCCTCCTTATTATAGAGCTTGCCATTGACATAAACATGCATTTGTGAACGTCTGTCCGCCTGAATGGCTATTCCCGAAATATATGCGTGTGAAAAAAAAGAAGAGCATATCAAAACAATAATCAACCCCAGCATTTTCATAACCGTATCGTTTCTTATATAAACGCAACAGCCGTGCCAGAGTTGATAAATTTAGTTATATACCTTGAAAGAGAACAAATAAAAAGGCAGCAATAGTGGTTACTATTAGCTGCCCTTTTACTTACGCGATCTTTTCTATCTAACTATTTTTCCATTTAATGCCACAACCAATGGCTTTAGTTTTAGAAGTAGTTACAGGCTTGTTTTGAAGGAGAGCATCAACCGCATCTTCTACATATTTTTTATCTGCAGATGAAGCATCACGTACATTGTTATCTATTGCACCGATGTAAGCAACTTTAAATGCTTGTTCATGTTTTACCAAAACAAAAACGTGAGGTGTGTTACTTGCACCGAATGCTTTTGCTACAGATTGATTTTCGTCAACTAAATAAGGAAAAGAATATTTGTTCTTCTTAGCGTGTTCTACCATTTCGTTAAATGAATCACCAGGAGATATCTGCGGATCATTTGCGTTGATGGCGACAACAGGAAATCCCTGTGATGAATATTTTTTATCCAAAGAAATGATTCTGTCATTGTAAGCTTTGGAATACGGACAGGTGTTGCAATCGAAAATAAGAATCACACCTTTTGCCGTTTCAAAATCTGCCAAAGAAATATTTTTTCCATCAACATTCTTTAACTTAAAATCAGTAATCGTATCACCAACATCATAACCTGGCTTAAAACTTTTACCATTAACCAGAAAGCATGTAACGAGCAGTAGGATTATTTTAACGATTGAGTTTTTCATATTTTTAAAAGTTAGATCCCATTATTCTTTTATTTCTTTTATGAGAGTCTGAAGTTCTCCATCAACAAGTTCTTTTTCAATGAATTTTCTTTTACCGGTTTTCGTATTTAGCAAAAGCGTTGCTGGAATAGCACCCGACCACTCTTT
>DATJHZ010000571.1:0-7490 GCA_035493595.1 Cyclobacteriaceae bacterium
TAATGTTTTATTTCTAACTAAATCCAAACACAATGAAAAAAGTCTCAATCTTATTGTCGACGATTTTGCTGATTGCGTGTCTGGCCTCAGCTCAAACAGCTGCACCTACTACTTTCTCCGTTCATGAAGACATCGTTAAGCCATCTATGGATGCAAAGTTTCGGGAAACCATGAAGAAATTGAAGGCAGCGTGTGAGTTACACAAAACCAGTTTCGGTTGGTCTACTATTGCTTATGATGACAACAGTTACCGACATCTGGCACCTCTAAAAAGTTTTTCCGAACTGGAAAAAAATCCCTTTGCTGAACTCGAAACAAAGATGGGCAAGGAAGCGCTTGGAAAAATATGGGCAGACTTCGATGAATGCATAGAATCGCACAGCGACTTCGTGGCTATGCTCATGCCTAATTTATCTTATCTATCGCCTGCGGCTGGAGAAAATTACAGAGACATTATGTATTGGTATGCGCTGCCAGGCAAGGAGGCAGAAGCAGAAGCTACTATGGTTGAGTGGAAAAAATTATATGAAAGTAAAAAAGCACCTAGTGGCTTTCTGATTTACAAAGTAATGTTTGGACGTGAGTCAGGAGGCTATGCTGTTGTTTCATGGGGTAAGGATAGAGCTGATGCTGATACAAAATCTCAAAAGACTGATGAATTAATTGGCGCAGAAGCAGGTAAACTATGGGCCAAAACACTCACGCTAACAAAGAAATACAACAACAAGAGAGGTAGCGTACTACCTGAATTTAGTTATAACGGTGTATATAAATAAAAGAGCTATAGCTTAAGTAGATTCACATTAAAATAAAAAAGGAGCATGAGCTCCTTTTTTATTTGTCTCTTATAAAACTTAACGAACAATCTTAACACTAATAACTTTATCTGAATAGCGCAGTTGAATAATATACATTGCCGGTGCAAGATCTACACCTTGATCGTTAGTACCATCCCAATGCAACACATGATTTCCCGCATTTAATATTCCTTTGTTAATTGTTTTGACCCTTTGCCCTGTTAATGACATAACAGAAATTTCTGCTGGTCCGGATTCAGGCAGTACAAATTGTATAGTAGCTTCCGTTGTAAGCGGGTTAGGGTATACTTGCAATGAAGATGTATTCAGTTCAGGAATAGTGCCCGTCACAGGCTCTTCGTAAGGAACATCATCGCCAACATCGCGAATATCATCAAACCAGATTTCTATACCATCCAACGATCCATACTCTGGAACAAGCTGCAACATGTCAACAGCAGTCCAATCGAAATTGCCGGGCGGCGGAAACCATCCGTTATCATACGAGCCGCCGTCCTGGAAGTCACTCAACTTTATTGATACTTTGTGCCACTCTCCATCCCAGGGTATTACAGAATTGTCAATGGTTTTATTCATGCGATATGGATGATCACTGGCTCCCGTTTTAGTGTCTATAAAACGTACATCAAATTTTGCAGAAGCATTCGTGCTGCGTGTCCAGAATTCAATGGCGTGATTATTCATTACCAGTAAAGAGAGATCGAGATTGGGCTTGAAGTCAAGAGCAATAGGGTTATACTGTGGGACACCTGCCCAGTAAATACATCTTTTACCAACTTCTGGCGTAGTCGTTGAATAGTAATCAAGCGTTCCACCATCAGGTGAGCTAACGTCAATTACTCCCTCACCAATAAAATCATCGTAGATCAGAAAACCAGTAGTTTGAGGCTTGGGTTTAAAAATCTTTTGCGGTGGAACAGTCATCCCCAGAGCTTGTACAAGTGCCGTGTTCACATTGTAATCGAACAACTCATCAGAATTTTTAGTAAACAATCCGAAGCCGCCCTGATAATCCCATGTAGTCCATGGAATATTTTTTTCTTCGAAATATTGACGCACAGCCTGATACCACGCTACTCTGTCTGCATTATTACTGTTTGGGATATAGACACCGAATTCGCCGCAGTATACAGGCACGCTACGACTGTTCTTAAAGTTAACAGCAATGTCTATGAGAGACTTTACTTTGCTCACTGTTCCATCAACCGAATAATTATTCAACGCATCTTCAACCCATGTTCCTTTTAATATTGTTGGGGTTGCTGGCATAGAAGACGCTTTGTAAGGAAAAGGAACTCCTGCCAATGTCTCCATTGATGGATCTACCCAGGTTGCGCCTTGATGTGTAAAAACAAAGGGATCATAAAAATGAAATGTATAGATAAGCTTCGTGTCGGTATATACAGGCAGATCACTTAGTAATGTGTAGCTATTGAAATTTGCAGGACCAACTACAATGAAATGTTTTGTATCAACAGTGCGTATGGTATCTATAACAGCTTGCTGGATCCCAGCCCATACATTGTTATCAATCCCATGCGGTTCATTGAGTACCTCATATAAAACATAATCTGAACGATCTTTATAATGCTTGGCCATTTGCGGCCATACTTTAAGAAGAGTACTCTTAATGGCAGGATCTGTATTGGCTGAAGGATCAAATGTATGGTTATCTAGTATGAGATGAATCTGAAGTTCCTCACACCAATCAACAGCCTGATCAAGAAATTCAAGAAACAAAGTATCCAACGTGTAATCAGGCTCACCACTGGTCATGGAGTGAAGATTAATGGGGAGACGCACTACGTCTGCGCCAAGTGATTTAATGTTTTCAAAATCCTTCTTCGTGTATTTGGTAAACTGAATTTGTCTTGGCGATGAAGCCTGAAACCAGTTCGTTAGATTCACACCTTTTGTGAAAGGTGCCTGGGCTGTAGCCTGATTCAATGAAATAAGGCTTACTGCAAAAAACATTAATAAGCCGAAACCAATAATTCTCATATCACTTTGTATCAAAGCGTCTAATTTACACTTTAAAATAAATTAAGGCATTTCAAAATCTCGGGTTTCAGATCATTTATAGGTGCTGAAATGTTACAGTTTAGGTATCAGTTTGCTAACAGGTTTAGCAAATGTGATCATTACGATCACCTCGCTGAAAGCAATTTCTTATCTAACTGACCGGTATAGTAATTTGAGGTTATATAATGTCATTAAAATATTATCTTTCAAAATTCATTAGGCATGCTGACAGTCAGATTGCCTGAACATTAAATACTAATTGCTTTTAAAAATGAGTCAACAACCAAAATACCTTGAATCAAAAAGCCACTATCAAATTCTCGATGGCCTTCGTGGTGTAGCTGCCATTATGGTAGTAGTGTTTCACGTCTTCGAGACATATTCAGGAGGACGCTTCACACAAATCATGAACCACGGCTATCTTGCTGTTGACTTCTTTTTCCTCCTATCTGGTTTTGTGGTGGCTTATGCCTACGATGACCGTTGGGGCGAAATGACACAATGGGATTTCTATAAGCGACGCCTTATCCGGCTGCAGCCTATGGTTATTATGGGATCAATCATTGGCGCTGCTCTTTTCTATTTTCAGGGCTCTGAAATGTTTTCTCTCGTTAATCAGACACCAATTTGGAAAATGTTATTAGTAATGTTGGTAGGCTTCACACTAATACCGCTATTGCCTTCTATGGACATTCGTGGCTGGCAGGAAATGCATCCATTGAATGGTCCGGCGTGGTCACTATTCTTCGAGTATGTTGCTAATATTTTGTATGCATTAATACTTCATAAGCTTCCACAAAAAATACTTTTTGTATTTGTATTAATATCAGCTTACCTCTTGATTGACTATACTGTTACAGGCCCTACCGGCGATGTTATCGGAGGTTGGTCTGTTGATAAAACTCAACTCAGAATTGGTTTGATCCGTTTGCTTTATCCATTCCTGGCTGGCCTATTTCTTTGTCGTGCAGGAAAATTGATACATATAAAAGGAGCCTTCTGGGTGTGTAGCGCTCTTGTTATCGTTATTCTTTGTGTACC
Source organism: Cyclobacteriaceae bacterium (assembly GCA_035493595.1). Lineage (GTDB taxonomy): Bacteria > Bacteroidota > Bacteroidia > Cytophagales > Cyclobacteriaceae > DATCRE01. Next base: position 3,882 of record DATJHZ010000571.1, read on the forward strand.
AAGAATCGGTGGTCCCGAACATTTATGGATGAATGGTTTGTATGAATCGTTCGCCATTATTCTGATTTTCCCGTTGATTGTTTCTATTGGTGCAGGTGGTACCTTAACAGGAAAATATTCTACTAAAGTATCCAAGTTTCTTGGCGATTTATCTTATCCTATCTACATCACACATTATCCGTTGATCTACATCCATATCGCGTGGGTTGGAAATAATAAAGTGCCTATGACCGAAGGGCTTCTCGCTGGCTTGCTTCTCGTTATTGTAAGTGTAGCTATCGCGTATGCCAGTTTAAAACTGTATGATGAACCTGTAAGAGAGTGGTTGAAGAAACGATTCTTAGTAAAGAAATAGTAGTAAGAAATTTAGAGCCACTATAATAAATCAGGTTTCAGATTTGCAATCTGAAACCTGAAATTCAAAACCTGAAATCATTTACTTCTTTCTTATATAGATATCACCATTATAATTCTTCATGGTAATCTCAGCGCCTCCGCCATTTATGTCACCACGTTTCCATTCGTCTATAGTGACTTTGTAAACACCTGACTTCTCGTCTTTCTTTTGAACAGGGCCACTGCTTTTTATTACCATATCAAAGTCGGTAAATATTTCACCTTGCTCTGTCTTCATCTTTACAGAAGACTTGGTTGCTGCAGGAAGACTAATGTCTATATCTCCATTATACGTTGAATAAGACATTGGTGTGCCTTCAGTAACTTTATCAAATGTAACCTTGATGCCGCCATTGTATGTTGTAGCCACAACAGATCCTGAAACCTTCAACGCAGTGATTTCACCATTATAGTTTGTGATCTCTAACTCACCTTGAACATTTGTGACCATAATATCACCGTCATTATAAGCTGAGGCGTGAACATCAAAATTTGCCGGCACTTCAATTTCAAGATCGATCTTGTTGTTCCATGAGTCAGAACTTACTTTCACTACATTGTTGACCTCAGACATTTCAAGATCGATACCACCACCGCCTATGCGTCGAAGGCCATCTTTTGTTTTTTCTTTTTCATCATCCTTATCTGTTTCAGAAACATATTTCACCAGAATGTCTTTTCGCGCAGTTCCTTTAATTGTTATCGATCCATAATTAAGGTGAGCTTTTAGCTTACCTTTCTTTGCCGGATCACTCAACGGAATGGTTAATTCGTTAGTGCCTTGAGCCCTTACTACACTTGAGGTGATCAGCGACAAACCCATTAACAACAAACTGATTCCTCCTATTAACAATGATTTATTTTTCATGATTTCTTAGATTCTAAATTTGAACTAGTTAGTTTTTTCTTTTAAGTAAACATTTCCATTAAAGGTCTCGAAGTCAAGTAGTGCTCCGCCTTTCCCAACCTGATAGTTATTACCTTTTACTTTGTATTTAATTCCTTTATCGATATTTCCTTTTTCCATAATCAAAGGCAGAGGTACGAGTTGATCAACATTGGTATAGAAATTACCGTTGAAACTCTCGAATGATAATTTTGCACCAAGCCCTTTTTGAAAGTTAGCGTTGATATCACCATTCAGTGTATAGAATCTGCAATCTGTTTGAGGATTTTGTGAATACTCAACATCAACATTTCCGTTGATAGTACTGGCGACAGCCGCTTGTGTAAGATTGCTTAGTTTAATATGACCATTGATATTGTTGGCATTTACTTTCCCTTTCACATTCTCTACGGAAATATCACCATCGTTAATGGTACTAACCGTGAGATGAACAGCGGAAGGAATTTTCAATGTGAAATTCATATTATAATCATACCCTTCGTGACAGCTATTGTTGTTATTGCAATTATTCCAGTTATAACCCCACGTGCCATGCTTTGTATTCTTACTAAAGGTATTGCAACCTCCACTTACGTAAAAAATAAGTGTGTCTACATTATCAATGACACCTAATTGAATCTGTTGCTTGCCTTGCTCCAGACGCTCCGAGGTTTTAGCATTGATTTTCTTTTCAACCTCCAGCACAACTTTATCGCCATCATAACCTACTACACGTATTGATCCATTAATATTGGCTACGATAACAGCATTGTCAGAACTTTTCTTTTCAAAAGACATCTCTTTCTTTATGGTCTCACTAAATGTTTGTGCATAACCTATACTTGCAAGGCTTGCCAAAATAACGAGTACAAAAATTCCTGCTCTCATCTTATTTATGTTAAAATCTGAATACTTTCTTTAATTTTCTTTTTCACGTCTTTTGGCGTTCTCTCATTTTGTAAAACTTTTTCAAGCGCATTCACAGATGACTTCTCCTGTATGGCTGCCATCAGTTCAGCTAATGCTACTTGCACCAATGGTGAATCTTGTTTGGTAATCGAGTGTATTAATTCTTCGCGAACGTGATTATCATTTACATAAGGATGCAATGCTTCTAATGCAGCAAGACGAACATTTACGTTTGGGTCTTTATTCAAAGTTTGAAGCAATGCATTGGTAACTTTGCTACTTACCTTATCCATGTCTTCCGTAAGGCTTACTGCTTTCAGTCTGTCTGTAGCTGATTCTTTCTCTAACATGGAGAGCATCATCATCTCTTTCAAACCTGAGACTTCTTTTGTTAGAATGGCTACTTCTTTTCCATTCTCTGCCGGGCGACTCACAATTAAACCTACACTAATGCCAATAATTAACGCGACACTGGCAATGGCAAGCTTTGGAAGAATTTCAGGCCAGCTAAAGAACTGAGTCCATGAAAAACCTGGCTTTGAAGATTTAATCTCATTCCTTAACATCTGATGAAACTTATCATCGAGATTAAGTGAAGGAGATGGATCTTCCATGCGAAAGAGTTGATCTTCCAAGATCTTCAAGTCTCTTAATTCAGTAATATCAAGTTCGCCTGATTCAATCGCTCTTTCAATCTCCTTCAATTCGGATGGGTCGACCACATTCGAATTATACTTTTGAATCAACTCCTGAATTCTTTCCTTGTTCATAACCTACTTATTCAATTACATGTGTTTTTCCAATTGTTTGTATACAGCTTTCAAATCCTGCAGGGCTCTGAAAACCTTTACCTTAACGGCAGCTTCGGTGCAACCGAGTATGTCGCCAATCTCTTTATACTTTTTTTCCTGATACTTACTGAGCAATAAAATTTCGCGCTTGTCTTCGGGCAATCTGTCCATGGCCATGGATAGGAGTTGTAGCTCTTCCTCTTGTTGAAACATTGTTGATCGATTCTCATCTACCCCTAGCTGATCTTGCCAGTCCTCAATTGAATCTTTAGCATTTAATTTATTCTTTCGAAAGTGGTCATGGCTCACATTACGCGCAATGTGAAACATCCATGTTTTAAAATCGCCCTCACCGCGAAAGAGATAACGATATTTTAGAATCCGGATGAAAACATTCTGGACCAGATCTTCGCTTAGCTCGGCATTGCGATTCAGGTTATAAAAGAAGCCATATAATGGCCGCTTGTATCGCTCAAATAGCAACCCAAGCCTGTCTAGATCTCCATCCTTAACCTTAAGCATTAAGGCATTGTCGCTAAGTAATTCCAAATCTGGTTTTGATGTTTTCAAGATGGATAACCTTCGTTCTGGAGGAAGGTTACAGGAAGGTAGGAAATTCTTTTAGTT
>DATJHZ010000572.1:0-3567 GCA_035493595.1 Cyclobacteriaceae bacterium
TGCTTTACTTCTGGCTGTAGCACTCATTCAGTTATTACTGCCCATATTTAATCAGTTAACCAGCAAGGAACTCTCTTTGTTGCAAGTACCTAATGTGTTTGCATGGTTGCTCGCCTTAACAATCATAACAGGTTTAATCTCTGGCACGTACCCAGCTTTCTACCTATCATCATTTAAACCAGTAACCGTACTTAAAGGAAAATTACTGAATACTATTTCAGCCGTCGCTGTACGAAAAAGCCTGGTTGTTTTTCAATTTACAATTTCAATAATCCTGATTCTTGGCGCTATCGTCATCAGTCAGCAAATGAAGTACCTGAGCAATCAAGGTTTAGGGTTTAATAAAAATCAACAGATCATTCTTCCAATTCAAACTAATGAGGCTAATAAAAACAGTACCACATTAGCGAATGAACTGCTTGCTAATTCACAAGTAGTTAATGTTACCAAAGGAGGTACATACCCCGGCATTGAAAGCGTTACAAGCATGCTCTTCTATGGAGAAGGAAAAACAGCACTTGAAAATGTAGATGTACAAACCACCTATGCTGAGCCTGGCTATATTGAAACATTGGGCATCAAACTCTTGCAAGGCAGAGCATTCTCAAAGGAATTTGCTGATGATACCAACGCTGTGATTCTAAATGAAGAAGCTGTAAAACAGTTAGGATACACTCCAGACAACACAGTTGGTAAAAAAATATTTTATGAGTTTCAGAATCAGAAACACGCTATGAATGTAATTGGAGTGGTAAAGGATTATCATTTTCAAAGTCTGCATCAAAAAATAAAACCCCTGATGCTTACACCTGCTCCATTTTTCGGCGGACCCAATCAGTACTTAATAGCAAATGTTAAAAGCACCAGCTATACCGAATTAATAACAGCCTTCGAGAAAAAGTGGAAGAAAATAAATCCTGAGTCTCCATTCTCTTATTCATTCCTGGATGAAGACTTTCAAAAGAATTATATAAAAGAAGAACGCACCTCGCAGCTCATTCAATACTTTACTGTAATCGGAATCGTCATTGCATGCATGGGATTATTTGGCCTTGCCACATTCATTGCCGAACAAAGAATAAAAGAGATTGGTGTACGCAAAGTACTTGGTGCGAGCATAACACAGATTGTAACACTTCTGTCAAAAGACTTTTTAAAGCTCGTCATAATCTCCATCGTCATCTCATCGCCAGTTGCCTATTACTTAATGAATAAGTGGCTGCAGGGTTTTGCATATCGAATTGATATACAATGGTGGGTTTTTGTTTTAGCTGGAATGGTTGCAACGTTAATTGCCTTTTGCACGGTTGGATATCAGGCCATAAAAGCTGCACTGGCAAATCCAGTGAAGAGTTTGAAATCAGAATAGGAGTTAATAGTTAATGGTCATTATTCGGTTATTAGTAATCGTACTTCGTAAATCTAAAATCGCAAATAACAGACAGTAGTTAATAGTTATTAAAATTGAAACATCATCCGCCGCAGATATTTTTAGATTTCTTCAGATGGTTCTGCCATCCGAAATTGAAGAAATATATAGAAGGAGATTTGATGGAGTTGTACGATGAGAGATTAAAAAATTCAGGAAAGAAAAAAGCCGATCTAAAATTTGTAATTGATGTTATACTTCTTTTTAGACCAAGTATTATAAGACCCGCTGAAGGATATAAAAATTTAAACCACTATGGTATGCTTAAAAACTATTTTAAAATTGGCGTTAGAAATATTTTAAAAAACAAAGGATACTCATTCATCAATGTAATGGGTCTCACCCTGGGTATGACATGCTGTATGTTAATTTTCCTATGGGTACAGGATGAGAAGCATGTTGACAATTTTCACGCCAACGGAAACACACTCTATAGTGTTTATCAAACGCTACGCAGCAGTAATCAACTTGATGGCAATTATGCTACACCCATTCGTTTTGTAGATAAAAAAACTTTTCTCCCGTTAGAAGGAGTTACTGAAGCAGTTCCTGAAGTACAACGCCAGGCATTTTATGCTACAGGTTATGAACTTCCATGGGGACATGCTGAAACCTTCCAGGTAGGTGACAAACTTCATAAGCTTGAAGGATCACGCGCCAGCAGTGATTTCTTTAACATGTTTAGTTACCAGGTTATAGCAGGAAATCCCGCAACGGCATTAAATGACATCAGCAGCATTGCTATTTCCCGAAGAATGGCTGAAATGTTTTTTGATAGTCCTGAGAAAGCCATCGGACAAAGTATTCGCTATGAGAACAAATTAGATTTTATAGTGACGGCCATTTTCGAAAACGTACCAGCCGAAAGCACATTGAAATTTGAATTTCTTATTAACTGGGAAGCTCATCTCAAAAAACTTGAGTGGTCCTCTAATGATGCAAGAGCTTTTGTTCAGGTAAAAGAAACAGCCAACATTAAAAATGTAGAAGCCAGCATCAATAGTTTTGTACAGCCTCGTCTTGATAAAAATGCGAATCCAAAAATTGAACTTGGTCTTCAACGTTTTGGAGATCAGTATCTGCATGATCATTTTGTGAATGGCAAACCTGAAGGCGGAAGAATTGAATATGTAAATATATTCAGTGGAGTAGCTGTGTTCATACTCATCATCGCTTGCATCAACTTTATGAACCTGGCTACTGCCCGATCAGCCAAGCGTGCTAAAGAAGTTGGTGTTAGAAAAGTTGTAGGATCTTCACGATCAAATTTAATTGGACAATTTTTGGGTGAAGCTATTCTTCTTTCTTTCCTGGCTTTCTTGTCGTCTCTCTTATTGCTCCAATTTGTTTTACCACTCTTCAATACATTTACAGGCAAACAGATTACACTACCTATTGCAGATTCCAATGCCTGGATATTCTTAACAGGAATGATGCTGATTACAGGATTCGTCTCTGGAAGTTATCCCGCATTTTTTCTTTCATCATTAAAACCAGTGAGTACGCTAAAAGGATCTGTGCGCTTTACAAAGTCTGCTATCTGGTTTAGAAAAAGTCTTTCGGTTTTTCAATTCAGCCTGTCAATTATTTTACTCATTGCTACCATCGTTATCTCACGACAAGCTGATTACATACAAAATACTCATTTGGGATACGATCGTGAAAATCTGATTTACATTCGTATCGAAGGTGAGTTATCAAACCCAAACAAATACTCCATCTTTAAAGAGCAAGCCACCAACATGCCAGGCATCGTTATGGTTGACCGAAGTACGGAAGCACCTCATGCTATGGGATTTGTTGTTGATGATTATGATGGATCAGCTGAGACTGGCGATGGAGATGATGCCATTAAATGGGAAGGTAAACAAAAAGGTGAATCTGTTGGATTCAAACCAGCATCAGTAGGCTTTGATTTTATAAAGCTCATGAATTTAAAAATTGTCGATGGTCGTGACTTCTCAAGAGCGCACTCAACTGATTCTGCCGATGCATTTATGGTTAATGAAGAAGCTGTTAAACAAATGGGATTAAAAAATCCAATCGGCAAATGGGTATCTGCCTGGAGTAAGAAGGGTCACATTATTGGCATCCTTAAAAACTATCATACAAACTCATTGCATGAACAGATGAAACCT
>DATJHZ010000573.1:0-4528 GCA_035493595.1 Cyclobacteriaceae bacterium
GAAAGGTGAGTGAGGGAAAGCATAAAATGTCTGTTATCAATGCCGTTAGAAATAAGTTGATCGGGCTTGCTTTAGCAGTGATCAAGAGAAACAGTCCTTTTGAAAAAAATTACTCTTTCTCTTGACTTTGCCATAGAAATCACTAACGCGGGTTGTGAAAAGGTAGGAGGGGCACGAGTAGCTTTTACGGTTAAGCCTGAACGTCTTACTCGCGCTGGGGCAGGCTGAATTAGCCCTATAAATGGAAATTGTAGTTCGTCTGCTATTTCTTTGGTGGTGGTGGTGCCGCAGGTGGTGGCGGTGCTGTTGTAGTAGTCGTTGTCTGCGGCTTTTGATTTCCTTTGGTTTGTCCTTCCCTAATTGGGTGTGGTTTGGTTGTCATCGTTATTGTCTCCTGTTCTTGGCACTTCTATTGTTAACTTATCTTTCGGTTTAGCAATATACAAATTTCCAACTTTGTAATAAAGTTTACCGTCGGCATACCCATACACCTTGACGTCGTATAAAGTAATTTCTTTTATTTCGTCAGTTTCAGAATAGGAATCAACTATTCCTTGGTAGCAGATATTAGCATCTATGTCACGAATATAAACCTCGGTAACGTCCTTTCCATTTAAAAAATATGTGAATAAGTTTTCATCGCCATATTTGTTTGTTATTCCAATGGCCTTCCCAACTTTGTTAACCCATTTGTGGTAGTCAATACAGGTGAAACCGAGCGCGATAAAAGGCGCGGCTATTGTCCCCTTTAATATCACTGTATAAGATATATCCTTCGTTGGTAAATTTGCCCATAAATTAGCTAGATCATTGCTGCATTTGAAAACCCCAAAAACTAATTGCGCTAGCAAGTAACTTAAACCGCCTAGTAATATTGAATTTGTTACAAATTGAAACGGAGTCCATTTTTTATGAACTGTAAGTTTCTCAAACATCATGCTTGAAATTGCTCCAGGAATTAATAATAAAATTAGCTTTAACGTTAACTCAGATATTTCCATTTTCTCCATAAATATGAGATTGTTAATATTTAACAATTAGATATAATTCTAGAAATTAAATCTAATGTATACAACCCGTGAAAACACCCTTTTTTGTTAGCTAGAATTTTGAGGTTAATGGGTTTATAACTTCAAATTTGCGCTAGTTTGTAGATTTAACAGTAATACATTTATGATTATAAAATTTTGATTAAAACGAGGAACTCAAATTTATAGTAGGGGTGGTTCCAATTTCTTGTTCAAGTTTCTTTATTGACTCTGATAATTGAGTTTTTGTGTCCAAAGTAATGCCGACATTAATAGAAAACTCACATCGGCGTTGACTTGTTACCCACTCGCCAGCCGTAAAGCCGAAAAGAAAACCTAAAACATATGCCGCCTCCTCAGCATTTTCAAAAAGCAATGGAACCTTTATATTTCTCTTGATAAATGTTAAATGGCAATTTCGTGGAGAATTAATTTTGTTTTTTCTTCTTTTTCGCCATTCCTCAAAACTTTCACGCCTAAAGTCCGGCTCTGGAACAAAACGATACCAAAGTTCACTTAACTCATCTCTGAAAGTTTCATCCCAACCTATCGTTAACAGAATACCATTTGGCTTCAATACCCTATGTACCTCACTTATTTGTCGTAAACAAGTTTTTACATTCCACATTTTTGACGGGAAGGCCCAACTGCTTACAACTGCATCGATGGACGCATCTGCGAAAGGAAGCTGATCAATACTTTGATAAACCGGTTTAATTTTAGTTTTTAAGCCGTGTTGATGTTGAATTTTTTGTTTTAGGAATTTATACATCATCTCATTTCCATCTATAGCGTAAATGGACTTGACATCAGGCCTATTTTCGGCGATGTGTATGGCAAATCTTCCAGTGCCAGTTCCCAAGTCAGCGATTTTAGAAAAATCGGTGGGTATTTTCCCTAATGCGAAATCAAGGCTTATATTTAATGGATCCTCACTTAATGAAAATTTGTCATAAATTTCTGCATTTGTATACCAATCATCAGTATGGTCGTAGACCATTCCATTTTCTGGCCACCTAAGTATCTGAGTTTTCCTATTGGTCTTATTTTTTGTTTTATGTTCTAAATTATAAAGTGCTTGGGTTATATAACCAATGACACCTTCATCAGTCTCTTGTTCAAGTGCTTGTCGAAGGGGTTTGATAGATCGATTGTCGCCTATTTTTCCAACACCCATCGCTGCGTAAGCTCTTGTTCTGTAGTATTTTGCGTTTAAGAGAGCATCTTCCAATACAATCCTTGTGTCAGGAGACGCTATTTGGCCGAAAGCTTCAATTATTCTTGGTTTAAGAGTGTGGCTTTTGTCTTCTGCTTTCTTATATAAAGCAAATAGACTTTTCATGGTTTTCTTATCATCAATCCTTAATCTCTCCAAAAGCCAGACAGCATTCTGTATTTCCTTGGTTATGGTAGATCTTAGTTTTTTTCGGCAGTTTGGTATAATAACTTTTTCTGTATTTTCGAGTCGGGCTTGTTTGAGAATTCCAATAATAGCTGCTCTTTCTGACAGGTTTTCAAAACAATAATCAAGGTTATTCCATTGGACCCCTTTGAGGGTTCTTTTTTTTAAATCAGTAGAATCACAAATTCGCAATTTCTCTAATGCGTCCGCCGCACACCACCAAGCATCATAATTTTCGCAGCGTTCGCAGACGTTGTAAAGAAAATCGATAATTCGATTATCATCACTTCCAATTTCACCTAAAGCCCAAGCGATACTTTCCGCTTTTGCCAAGAGATGTTTGTTTTCTGAAATAATTTTTATTACTATTTCGAAATCCAAACCTCGCAATAAAAAGCCCAAATTCCAATCGTACCAATCCTTACGACTCAAAGTTCCCATGATTAGGGGTTCATAAATTTTTTCATCACCTTTTATAGCGCTGCAAATTTGAGCTATTCCTTCAGTTCCTAAATCAGACTCAAATGAATATTTTTCGATCACGGAAAAATCCCGACTCAAGATTTGATTGGAGATAGATTGTATGTCATCAATTAGTTTAAGTGGCTTCTTTTTAGGTCTCATGATTATTAATTTTCACATATTTTTTAAGAGAAATTATTCCGGATTCCAAATCCAAAAAGACCTCATTGCAATGAACGCCAATCCATTCCGAATGTGATGTTCGTTTTTCATCAACAAATATTACGGGAACCCCCTTAGAAACACAATATCCAACTTCAAAGGCAGAACCTAATCCTGACGGATTGGTTGCTTCAAAGAAAAAAAATAGTATGTCACATTCATCAAGCCAATATCGCTCGAGCTCAGCGATTTCCTTCATTGTTGAAAGTTTTCCCGCTTCTCTGGGGTCAAAATAATAGCATTCAGGAATTGCAAGACGAACCTGATCTTGCCAATTCCCTTTAGTGCCACCTGATAAAAACACTTTTGTCATATTTTTACTTTGATAATGAGTAAATGTTTGAACGCTAGAACATAGTCGAATAAACACATAATTGTATATTAATGTCAACCCGTGAAAACACCCATTTTTCATTTAACTATTTGTTAATGAGTGCATACGTTCATTTGGTGCGTGGAAAAATCAGCCTATCTTGTCGCACAACCCCCTTTCCTCCCGTAATACCCTAAAAACAATCACATGAAGAAACTCTACATCTGCTTATTACTATTGGCTACACTGGCGGCGGGGTGCCACACTGGTTCGGGAATGGATAAATGCGGACCGTGCCCTTTATTGGATGCCGCGATATTGATGGAAATGAGGGTCAGGATAGTGGATAAAACTACCGGCGCCGATCTCTTCCTCGCGCCCAACTCTACCTATAAACCTACCGACCTGAATGTAACAAGCTCTGTAGATGGTCCTAATTTTCATTTTCCGATCGACTCAACGGATACCAACAACCGCGCTATCCTGTTAAGGGACTTTGAGTCGGTAAACTACACGCTGCAACTGGCCAATCTGAGTGCCGATCATATTAATGTAGTTGTAGGTCTTAATGATAAAAAGTGCTGCGCCACTACCGAAGTAAAAAGCATTAAGCTGAATGATAGCACAGTTTGTGCGCCATGCAGCGCGCAACAGTTGGTGACGATTAAGAAGTGATTTGGTGAGTGGTGAATAGGAAGATACCTGCAAGGCTGCTCTGTATAGCATGCGATTGCTTTCCCGAAGTAAATTCGGGACAGGCTGTTGCGCGGCCCGCACCATCGCCTCGCGCCTCGCAATGACACATGGAAACAAAAAAACGCCCGATGATTGCTCACCGGGCGTTTAATAGTTAAATTTATGTCTTATTAGCGGTGGGTAATGCCTTCGGCCAATACCATCACTTTGTTGTTCAGCACTTCAACAACGCCGCCGTTGATGAGGTATACCTCTTCTTTTCCCCCGTGACGGATGATCAGTTTGCCATCCTCAAGGGTCGAGATCAGCGGTGCGTGCTGGTTCAATACTTCAAATGCGCCCATAGTGCCCGGCAGGTTTACCGAAGTAACTTCGCCTTCAAACACTTTTTTATCGGGAGTCAGA
>DATJHZ010000574.1:0-5010 GCA_035493595.1 Cyclobacteriaceae bacterium
CAAAGCTAATGAAGACTGCTCTTCAGGATGTTAAGTTTAGCAACTGTAAAATGCTTGGCCTTCATTTTGATAATTGCAGTGAATTTGGTTTGTCCTTCAGTTTTGATAACTGTACACTGAATCATTCTTCGTTTTATAAGATGAAAATAAAAAAGACATCATTTAAAAATTCACAACTTCAGGAAACAGATTTTACACAGTGCGACTTAACCAGCTCTGTCCTTGACAATTGTGATTTGAAGGACGCAACGTTTGAAAACACAACACTTGAAAAAGTTGATTTTAGAACTTCATATAATTATAGTTTAGATCCCGAAGCTAACCGTATAAAGAAAGCAAGATTTTCACTGGCAGGAATACCGGGTCTTCTTTTAAAGTATGATATTCAAATTGAATAAAGTATTAACAAAACTTTAATAGTCACATTAACATTATCTATAAAAGGATCGCAACCTTTTATACTTTCACACGGTTAGTAGTAGAATATTAACACCATTACTTCGTCTACTTTAAAAACCACATCACATGGAAATAAGAAATTTAGGATCACAAGGATTAAAGGCTTCACAACTCGGCCTGGGTTGTATGGGCATGTCAGAATTTTATGGAGCTACAAATGATGAAGAGTCAATAAAAGTAATTCATCGTGCCATTGATCACGGTGTTACGTTTCTTGATACCGCCGATATCTATGGGCCTTTCATAAATGAAGAACTGGTAGGTAAAGCTATCAAAGGCAAACGCAATCAAGTAACACTGGCTACCAAGTTTGGCATTATCAGAGATCCAAAGAATCCAGCGGCTCGCGGTATTAGCGGTAAACCTGATTATATAAAATCAGCTTCAGAGGCAAGTCTGAAACGTCTTCAGGTTGATGTCATTGATTTATATTACCAGCATCGGGTTGACCCATCAACGCCTATTGAAGAAACTGTTGGAGCACTGAGTGATTTGGTAAAGCAAGGAAAGATAAGAGGCATTGGTTTGTCTGAAGCATCTGCATCAACAATAAGAAGAGCACACAAAGTCCATCCTATTACCGCTGTGCAAAGTGAATACTCATTGTGGAGTCGTGAGCCCGAAGAAGAAGTTCTTGCAACATGTAAAGAACTTGGTATCGCCTTTGTGCCATACAGTCCTTTAGGGAGAGGTTTTCTTACAGGCCAGATCAAAAAGATTGAAGACTTCGATGAAACAGATTACAGACGTTATTCACCTCGCTTTCAGGGAGAAAATTTTCAAAAGAATTTAGACCTTGTGAACAAACTGGAAGTGCTGGCTCAAAAGAAAGGCTGCACTACATCACAGCTTGCTTTAGCATGGGTTATTGCTCAAGGCGATTATCTTTTCCCAATACCTGGCACTAAGCGAATAAAATATCTCGATGAAAATATTGGTGCATTAAACGTGAAGTTCACTGCACAGGAATTAAAAGAGATTGACACCATCGCTCCGAAGGATGTAGCTGCGGGAACTCGTTATCCCGAAACAATGATGAAATCGTTGAACGGGTAATGATTTCAAATTTCAGGTTTTGGATTTCAAATTTAGCTTAAGCCTGCAATCTCGCTTGTGCTAAATTTGAAATTCATCTTATGCCTTAAATTCTAAAATACATTTCTCTATAATATCACAGCACTCGTGTATTTGTTCTTCGGTGATTACCAGCGGTGGAGCAAATCGAATGATGTTACCGTGTGTTGGTTTCGCCAGCAAGCCAGCGTTCATAAAAGCAACACAAAGATTCCATGCAGTTTTACTTTCTGATGAATCGTTAACAACAATTGCATTTAACAATCCCCTACCTCGAACAAGGCTTACTAAATTTGTTTTCTTTATCAGTGCCTGCATCCGTTCTCTGAACACTACGCCAAGACGCTGTGCGTTATCTGCCAACTTCTCATCTCTCACTACTTGTAATGCCTCCAGGCAAACAGCTGATGCTAATGGATTGCCCCCAAAGGTAGAGCCATGCTCACCTGGTTTAATAACCAACATAATTGAATCATCTGCCAACACACAACTGATAGGAAGTACACCACCAGACAATGCTTTACCAAGTATTAAAATATCCGGCCTTACATTTTCGTGATCAGCAGCGAGCATTTTACCCGTACGTGCAATGCCTGTCTGGATTTCATCCATCATTAGCAGCACATTATTTTTCTTACAAAGTTCTTCCGCTTTTTTAAGATAACCTTCGTGTGGAACAAACACGCCTGCTTCTCCCTGAATAGGCTCTATTAATAGTCCGCAAACATTATGATTTGACAAGGCACTTTCCAATGCTGCCACATTATCATAATCTACAATTTCAAAACCAGGCATAAAAGGTCCAAAACCTTTACGCGAATCAGGGTCTGTGGAAGCAGAAATAATAGTGGTTGTGCGTCCATGAAAATTTTTCTTCACAGCAACAATAACAGCTTCATTATCAGCAATACCCTTTTTAGTATATCCCCATTTGCGGGCAAGTTTAATAGCGGTTTCATTCGCCTCGGCGCCACTGTTCATAAACAAGGCTTTCTGATAACCGAATGTATCACAGATATATTTTTCTGTAACGCCAAGTTTATCGTTATAAAAAGCGCGCGATGTAAGCGTCAGTTCTTTTGCCTGTTCTATAAGCGCATTAATAATGCGTGGGTGACAATGCCCTTGGTTAACTGCGCTATAAGCGGATAGAAAATCGAAATATCGTTTACCTTCAACATCCCATACAAAAACACCTTCACCTTTACTAAGTACTACCGGAAGTGGGTGATAGTTGTGTGCACCATATTGATCTTCCAACGCAATAGCATCCTGACTTGAAGTAATTGTCTCTAGCATAAAATCGTGTTTTTTATTCTTATCCAATTACAAATCTAGTCAGATTTGAGTTTATTTTCTTCGAATACGTAAACAGAAACTAAAACCTTGGTTTAAACCAAAATTGAGCAGACTTGTCAATCAAAAATCAGTGTTGTAACCAAAGAAATAATAACTTTATGCCAATGGAAATACTCTTCTTAATTACAGGACTACTTTTTGGTGTCGCTGCCGGATGGTTTGCTGCACGCTATAAATTTGCTACCGAAAATCAACCCGGAACTGCCTCACTCCTCATCGAGCAGGAAAGAAATAAAGAGCTCAATAGCCAATTAAATATCTTAAAACAATCATTGGAAACTGAGCGATCACGTGTTCTTGATTTAAACAAAAGCTTGTCCACAATCGAGGCTGATTATCGTAACCTGGAGGAAAAACTTTCTGATCAACGCAAAGAAGTTAATAGCATTCAGGAAAAATTTACCGCGGAATTTAAAAATCTTGCAAATGATATTCTAGAAAAGAACAGCGCCAAGTTTAGCGATCTCAATAAAACCAGCATGAGTGATTTGCTCACGCCACTCAAAGACAAGATTGTTACGTTTGAGAAAAAGGTTGAAGAAGCATACGACAAAGAATTACGTGATAAGATCAGTTTACGTGAAGAAGTAAAAAAACTTTACGATCTCAATAGCCGCATTAGCGAAGAGGCTAATAATTTAACACGTGCTTTGAAAGGTGATACTAAAAAACAAGGAGACTGGGGCGAAGTGATTCTTGAAAAAGTACTAGAACGATCTGGCCTTGCGAAAGACAGAGAGTATCGCAAACAGGTTATAACAACCAATGCAGAAGGTGATACTATAAAACCAGATTACCTGGTGATGCTGCCTGACAATCGTCATATCATTATCGACAGTAAAGTATCATTGATAGCCTATGAAAACTTTGTTAATGTTGAAGATGAAGAAGATCGTCCAAAATATTTAAAGGCTCACCTTGAGTCAATGAAGAATCACGTTAAGCAACTCAGTGACAAAAATTATTTCAGCTCACTGGAGTTTAACACACCTGATTTTGTTTTAATGTTTGTGCCTATCGAGTCTTCGTTCTCTGTTGCTTTGCAAGCCGATCAGGATCTCTTCAACTATGCGTGGGAGAAACGTATTGTTATTGTAAGTCCAACTACATTGCTAGCCACCATGCGTACCGTTGCCAGCATCTGGAAAATGGATAAGCAAAGTCAGAATGCTTTTCAGATTGCCGAAGAGAGCGGCAAGCTTTATGACAAGTTCGTTGGCCTTGTTGAAGATCTCAAAAAAGTTGGTGTTCAAATAAACTCTACACGAGATACTTATCAAGAGGCCATGAAAAAACTGTATGAAGGCAAGGGCAACCTGGTAAATCGTGCAGAGAAAATTCGTGAGCTGGGTGCCAAAAACACAAAAGCCATTGATGAGAAATTAATCCAGCGTGCTATTGAGGAGTAATTTCATTTCAAATTTTGGATTTCAGATTTCAAACGCATGGATTCGTACTTTATGAATCCAATCGTTTTAAATACTCAAGTCCTTGTTGCCATTCACCAAAACCTGAACCAACATTGATATGCCCGGCTTCGCCAATATCAATAAATTCACTGCCCCAACTCTTTGCAAAAAACTCAGCACGCTTGAGTGTGACATAGAAATCATTATTGCTGGTTATAACAAGTGAAGGGAAATGAAGTTTTGTTATAGTCATGGGGTTGAAGCCCGTTGTGCCTTCCGGGTATGATGGTGCTTCTGTATCGCTAGGTGCTACCAGCAATGCGCCTTTAATTTTTCTTTTATACTTTGTTGCCCAGGACGCTATCGTAGTACACGCAAGGCTATGCCCAACAAGAATTATATTCTCAGAGTTTTCACTGGCAATAGCATTATCGATGGTTTCAATCCACTCACTGCAAATGGGTGTATCCCAATCGCGTTGTTCTACACGGGTAAAGTTAAACTCCTTTTGCCAAAGCGTTTGCCAATGAGAGTCTCCTGAGTTACCCAATCCGGGAAGTATTAAAACCTTGGCATTAAAATGAAAATGATTTTTCACGTAATAAATATTAATTGATACAACTTTCTTTTGATTTCAAGATAGCAATTTTGAGTATTTCTACTCATTCAATCTACCCCTTAAACAAAACTTTGATCCATTTTTGAGAGA
>DATJHZ010000575.1:0-3304 GCA_035493595.1 Cyclobacteriaceae bacterium
CAGGTGTTACCCAAATCGCTTAGCGTAACATTCGACCCAACACTTTCTCAGTTTAACGGACAAGCTCTTAATGGTTATTATCAATATGATGATGAAGGCGTTAAAGGTCAGAAAGTAAAAGTTGTTGAGAAAGGTGTACTGAAAACATTTCTCATGTCTCGTTCACCACTTGAAAGCTTTGGTAACTCAAATGGTCATGGCAGAGCTGATGCAGGGTCTGATGCAGTATCACGTCAGTCTAACCTCATCATTGAAAATGAAAAAGTTGTGCCGATGAATGACCTTCGAAAAATGTTGATTGCCGAATGTAAGAAGCAAAAGAAAACCTATGGATATCTTTTTATGGATGTGGTAGGAGGGTTTACTACAACTCAACGCTATATGCCCAATGCCTTTAACATATTTCCGACAGAAGTTTATCGCATATACGTTGATGGTCGGGCAGATGAATTGGTTCGCGGCGTAGACCTGATTGGTACACCATTGGCAATGTTTGCTGAGATTCAGGCAGCTGATGATAAGAGCCAGGTCTTTACAGGCTTTTGTGGTGCAGAATCAGGCAGTGTTCCGGTAACGGCTATTTCGCCATCCCTATATGTTAAGCGCATCGAAACACAGAAGAAAGCTACTGAGCAGGTAGAAAAAGCGTTATTAGAAAAACCTCACGGCAATTAATTTAATCGTATCATCATGCAATCTTATTTTCGCATTAGTCTTTTTATAGTCAGCATTATTTTCTCTGCAGCCGTCAACGCTCAAACAAAACAGCAAGGTGATGATATCATAATCAACGCCCTCAAGGATGAGTTGGATCGGAACATGAAGGAGTTGAAACTTCCTGAATTTGATAAGCCTTTCTTTATGCTGTATGGATTACAGGATTTAAGAGTAGGCTCGATCACAGCAACGTTGGGATCTCTTCAGCATTCATCCATGAATCAGCAACGCTTCAAAACAAACACCAGAATTTTGGTAGGCGATTACAGTTTTAATGATGAAAGCCTTGAAGACAATCTATACAGTTCGCCCACGGCGATTGAAATAAGTCTTCCTCTTGAAGATGATTACCTTGGAATACGCAGAGCTTTCTGGTCTACTACAGATAAAGTTTATCGTGATGCTGCACGACATTTCAGCAAGCATAAAGAAACGTTGAAAGAAAGTGGTAAAGCCCTGGCAGATCTTCCTCATCGCTCATTTGCCAAAAGTGAGCCCGTACGATTAGTTAATACGCTTGAGCGAAGTTCCTTCAATATAACAGAGTGGGAAACGTTGGCGCGAAATCTTTCAGCGCGGTTTTTGAAACATCCATCTATTTTGAACTCAGCTGTAATGATTCAATTCACAGAAGGTTATCAATATCTCGTGAGCAGTGAAGGAACTGTGGCACGAATTCCCATCACCGAGGTGAACCTGGGCGTAATTGGTCAAAGTAAAAATGATGATGGAGAATTTGGAATGGATCGGATCATTCACCTTGGCAAGACTCCTGATCAGCTTCCAAAAGAAGCTGTGCTGGCTGATGAAATTGATAAAATGATTGTCAGGATTGAAGCACAAACTTCTATTCCAAAATTCGCTGATGAGTACACCGGTCCTGTTTTATTTATGGGAGGCGTGGTTGCAGAATTATTTTCAAACACTTTGTTGCAAGGCAGGGGAGAAGGAATTTTTGCGAGTGATAACATTCCTAAATTAAAAGGCTATCAATACGATCAGTCATCGACATCGATGGAAAGTAAGATTGGGAAGAATGTTGTTCACGAGTCAATTACGATTAAAGTTAAGCCGAAGCTAAAAACATTTCAAGGTGTTGACTTGCTTGGCAGTTTTGATATGGATGATGAAGGCATAGTGCCAGCCAATGAATTGGTGCTCGTGGAAAATGGTGTGTTAAAAACTTTGTTAAACAATCGTACACTTACCAACGCTACGCAAACTGCAAATGGATTTGGCTCTGGCCCAGGTGTAATTGAAGTGACTATTTCGCAAAAAAATACAGATAAGGTTCTTAAAGAAAAGCTGCTGGCTCAAGCTAAAAAGGAAGGGCTTGATTACGCGATCATTGTGCGTGATGAACCTGCCTTTGGTATGGGGCTTTTAAATGTTTACAAAGTTTCTGTTGCAGATGGAAAAGAAGAGCTCTATCGTCAGGCAGTTATTGCTAAATTGAATTTTAAAACTCTTAAACATATACTTGGAGCTTCAGATAAATATCAGGCATTGAACGTATCACCAGAAGCTAACTTCAATCAGGGAAATCGTCAGGGCATGACTTCATACATTGTACCAGAAGCGGTATTAGTAGAAGAAGCAGATGTAAAATCATTTAATATGCCTACGTTGAAAGAAGAGAATTATGTTTCCAATCCTCTTAAATAAAGAATTAACTTTGTGGAGAATGAAATTAATGATTATCCGGTCTGGATTCGTTACAAGAATAACCTGCCTGCTGCTGGCATTGCATTTCTTTAATTTCAGTATCGACACGCGTGATGCCAATCCTGACTATGTTCCTGAAGACTTATCTGTTAATGACATTGAAAGTGTAATTGAATTTTTTACGGAAGATGTTTGCGGTATTGATAATGCCATTGCCGAGCACGATGAACGGGACAATGATGACGGCGGATCATTTGATTTCTTCAAGATATTCTTTAAAAGCAATGCGACAGGATTTTGTACGCCAATCTTTGATATAATTGATATTAAAAAATTCCAGATCAGAAATTCGTCTGAGATCTCCATGGTTATTCTGGAGATAAATTCTCCGCCACCCAGGAGCTAATCTTTCTTCTTCTTAATGCACTTAGGTGAATGGCTACAATAGCAGCTTCACCTCTTTGCTATTATTTCACTAATTCATTTAGAACTATTACGCGCATGTCTCATTTATGAGATAGCTGATCGTTAACATCACCTATAAAATTATGAACGTCAAAGGTCGATATATACTAAATATGATTTTTATAATCATTCTTGTTGTCATACTTATAATTACAATTGTATCTTCTTATTTAAAATGACAGAAGTTTGGTCTATAATATTGTGTCCGGTTGTTGATTACTAACGAAGTCACAAAACTGAAGAAGTATTGGTAAAGAATTTTAATGGAGTGTTATGGTCTAATTTCATAATTTAGATTAAAATAATTCTCCTATGAAAAATGACTCAGTGCAAGAAGCCATTTTTGCTCCCGTACTCTATTCAACCAATGTAGCCGGGGCTATTGATTTTTATACGAAGGCATTTGGTGCAAAAGAACTCAGAAGATGGAGTAATGATGATGGCAGCGTTCATGTTG
>DATJHZ010000576.1:0-12390 GCA_035493595.1 Cyclobacteriaceae bacterium
AGACAAAACCTATTTTGTGTATTGCGCTAAAGGTGGAAGGAGTGGACAGGCCGTTGAGCAGATGAGCAGTGCTGGTTTTAAAACACTTTATAATCTGGAAGGTGGCTTTGTTGGATGGCAGGAGAAGGGGATGCCGGTGAAAAAGAAATAATATGATGAGTGAATTTTAATGAATAAAAAAAGAGGCATTCAAATTCTGAATGCCTCTTTCATTTATACGAATGAATAATAATTACAGACTTGGTATAGGTAAACCAGTTGCGCTATACTTAGCTATGTTTGTTACCGGAATCGTTGAACCAAACTTGGCATTGATAGCTTTAATAAACACTGTTGATAAGAAAGCATAGCCTCTGCTGTTTGGATGTACACCATCTTCAGAATAAATTCCAGTTGGTGGATTAATATTAGGTGTAATGGTAACTCCGTTCATAACGGCTGCCTTATTTGCAACAAGACCTTCCAGTGCAGCATCCACATCGGCAAATGCAACACGAGTTGAATTTGCATCTGCAAATGCTTTAACGGAAGCGTTAAAAGCTGTTCGGGCCGCAATAATTTCATCTCTTTCTGTTGGGACAATTACCCAACGGTCGCCAACAGGTTCTGATACACCATATAAGCCAAAGGTACCTGCAGTTCCCAGTATGGAACCAGTAGCAAGAGGAATTATATCAGACGATGTTGTTTGTCTTACTTGCTCATAAGGAACAAGCTTGGCACGCTGGTCTGCTGTGATAGCATTAGCACCTTGTAATCCATCAAAATAAGGTCCTAGATCTGTTAATGTTTCATCAATCAAAAGTATTTTATTACTGCAGCTAACTTCAAAAGTAACTTTACGAGTGCCAATCTCTGCAGCTAGTTCATCTGAGATTCCGAAGGCCACTTTGTTAGCAATCAATCCGTCAAGGGCTGCATTATAACCAGTAAAACCAGCATTAAGTGCAGTAACGGATGCTGCATCTAAGGGAATAGGATTATAAGATACAGCAGTAAAATGCGGCATTTTAAAGATATCAGGAAAATTAGCAACCACACCTTTCAGATCAGGGTTAGAAGCCAGCAAGCCACCTACTGCAGCACCATAATATGCACTAAATGTTGCCGAGCCAGTTAAAGGAGCAGCTGTCGGATCGCCTCCGTAGGCTGAATATAAAAAGAAATCATCCAGACCCGCCCAGAAAAGAAAGAATGATCCTCCGGCAGCAGCAGCATCCGTAATTATTTTTGAAGTACCAGCACCACCATCAGAAGCAAACCGGGCATAGAACGGACTAAATCCTTTTGTTGGATCAGGATCTCCCCAATTACCAGTTTGTGTTATAAGCAATTGCCCTAGTGTTACAGCTGGTACAGCGAAGTTATTTAATTTAGTTCTGTCTCCACCATAGATAAACCCAGGGTTATACGTTGGATTTGGCAATGCTTCAAGAACTCCGGCATTGTAGGCTTGCGGCGTTGGAGAGGCAGAGACTTTTCCAGTAGAACAACTTGGCGTTTTTCCATATTGTAATAACATTCTTCCAAGAATTGGTTTTGTATTATTAGAAAGGAATGGTTGTGTAACAAATAAATTCCAACCCAGTGAAGCACCAATTGTTGGCTGATTAAACTGAGCCGGAGCTCCGGCACATTCAAATTGCTTATTTAGTATAGCAGCCAAAGAATTATTTTGGCCATCTGTAAATAAAGCACCGGCCTGAAAGCCTGCTACAAAAGAATTACCAATGGCAACGAATTTAGTAAAGCTGGCAGTGCCTGCTGTTGCATCTTCACATGAAGTATCAACAGGTGTAACAGGTTCTTCCAGATTAATAACATCTTGTTTGCAACCTACAGCAATAAGCAGTGTAAGTAGAGCGATATTTTTAATAATTTTTTTCATGTTCCTAGTGAGTTATAATTATTTCAAGAACTGATCATACGTTATTGATACATAATACATCTGGCCGATAAATGGAGAGCCTATGTTGGTGCGATAATCTCCACCACCAAGATTGGTTCCGCCAATTTTAAAGATTGTTCTGGCAGGTGCTACTTTGTAACTAACCTGTGCATCAACAACGCCATAAGCCGGGATGTTTCCTTCACCATAAGATGATTGCCAGAAGAAGGCATCCTGATAACGGAAGTTAACATTGAAACCAAGATTCTTTGTCACTTTACGATTACTTAAACCAATGTTGTACTTGTTCTTGGGTGTATTGAAGTTAGCTTGAAAGTCAGGTGATTGAGTACCTGAGAATGTAGCGTAATTATAATTTCCTGTAAGAGAAAAATTATTTGGTAAGCTATAGGTAAGACCAGCACCAAGACCATACGAAGTAAGTGTATATGGAGAATTAACATAAGCTGCCCAAAGTGTTCCGGCTTTTACGGTAGATCCCTGATGTTGTGTTGCAACTTTATTTACAACCAGTTGATTTCCGATAAAATTACTGTAAGAAGTGTAATAATAATTCAAATCTACCAGTAGCTTGTTTGCAAGTACACCTTTGTAACCTACCTCGTACGACCAGAGTTGCTCAGGTTTGATATAGGATAAATTTAAAGGACTTAAAAGACTAGGTGTTCCACCACTTGTTGTTCCGTCTGCATTTAAAGTTCCGCCTGATGCTACAAAAGCTTTGTATGAATCGTTGGAGTATGCGCCACCATTATACAGACCATATCGTTCAGCATTTGATGACACACCACCAAGAATATTACCACTTGCACTTGGGAAATAAATGTATTGGGCCTGAGTATCCGGTAACCGGAAACCAGTCTGGAAGTTAGCACGGATGTTATGATTCTCGTTGAAAGTGTAAACGCCAGATATACGTGGTGTAAAATGACCATCAAAGTTGTCCATTTTATCATATCGTATAGATCCGGTTAGCTTTAACTTTTCTGCGATTGTCTTCGCAATTTGAGTATAGACTCCATATGTATTGATGAAGATTCGTTTAAAGTCTGTTCCTTTTTCAGGATCTTCATTGAAGATTGTACCATTAGAGAATAAGCTGTATTGTCTGAAGTTTCCACCTACAATGATTTCAGCCCATTTAATTTTATTGAAGTTGTAATAGAATTCAGCGTGCCATAGTTTCGAGTTATCATAGAAAGAAGCACCAGGTGGTTTTCTTTGAAAAAATCTTTTTCGAACAAGATTTACAGTATCTCTAAATGCAGCGGTATTAAAAGTACCATTCGTATACATGTTACGATCGGCAAATGCTCTTGCGGCGCTAGGATTTCCTGCTGCTACTCCTGGAATATATCCTTGAGATGCGAGCACATACTCCTGAGCCCAGCCCGATCCATCAGCTCTTTGTGTTGGATTAAAGGCTTCATTAACAAAACCACCGAGTGCATCCATGTTGTAAGATTTTCCGGCATCTGTTGCTGATAGATATCCACGAATAAAAAAGTTATCGCCTTTTAATTCCAGTTTGTGAAATTGTTGGTTAAAGTCACGCAGTGCATACTTGGCTTGTCCTTGATAAATACTATTACCACCACCATAACGATAGTTGTAAAGAATTTCAATTTTGTCAGTAATGCGATAATGAAGTGCGGCATCACCTTTTATTGTTATTGCATTTCTGTTGTCTAACAAATCGCCTTCCTTGAAACCAGTACGTCTGATGACGCCGTTATCACCAAGGCTGGGTACACCAGTAGGTATTGGAGTTTCATCTCCATAAAGATTTAAGCCATCAAAATTTTCACTCGTGCTTCTATCACTTTTTGAATCTGGATTTTGACGGTCAGTTTTATAATCATTGCTATACCAGTCAGTAGCTTTCATGTATGAGAAGTTTACTTTGAATGCCAACTTGTTATTGAAAGCTTTAGCATATCGTATTGATGCCTGATTCAGAGGATGAGCACCACCTGCATCTGAATTAGTGATACCAGTTTTTACCTGGGCACTTAGTCCCTGATATTCAAAAGGGCTTTTGCTTTTCATGATCATAATACCGTTGAAAGCATTTGGTCCGTAAAGAGCTGAAGCTGCACCTGGAATCAATTCTATACTTTCTGCATCCAATTCACCAAGGCCCATGATTGTACCTGTAGGAAAGTTTAGCAATGGAGCTTGGGTATCCATACCATCAACCCACTGTACAAAACGAGTGTTGGCAATAGTTGCAAAACCACGCGTGTTCACGGCTGTAAAATTTAAGCTACCATTATTAACCTGAACACCCTTTACGTTTGCAAGTGCATCGTAAAAATCAGGAGAGGCACTTTGCTTGATTGAAAGCAGATCCAGTTTCTCAATGGTAACAGGAGATTTCAAAATACTCTCTTCCGTACGAGAAGCAGAGACTACAACCTCTTGTCCTAAAATGGTTTGTTCATTCATTTTAATATCAAGTGTAGTAGTAGCATCTTTTATTTCTATTTCCTGCGTGGCATAGCCAACAAAAGAAAATACAAGTGTGAAGGGAGGTGCTGCTGTTACGGAAAGATCATATTGACCTTGGGTGTCAGTAATAGTTCCAATCACCCGGCCTTTCACAATAATGTTAACGCCGGCAAGTTCTTCTCCCGTTGCTCCATCTGTAATTTTGCCTTTGATATTGGTTTGTGCATAAGCCATGGTGGCAGCCAACAGAGAGAGTAAGATTGGCGCCAACGCTTTTCTGTAAAAATTCTTCATACAGTTTGTTAGTTGGTTTAAGAATAAAAAATAAGGTATCAGCTTTAGGTTAATCCTAACTGTAAAGTACAAAAAAATATTCTAAAGCAAACGATTGTAAGCCATGCAATTCAATTTATTGAGGTGTATTTAGCGTTGTTAAAACATTTAATGAGACGTTGTTTTCTCAAAAAAATAACGCGGATGGGGTGGGATTAGAACACAGACTTTCAAATAGGAACAAGCTTTTCAATGGCCTGCCTTGAAATAGTAAGTCATGGTACAAATGAAAGCTGTTCAGCCTTATTATACTCGGAGTATTATAATTATGAAATGATAATGAGTGATTAACGGGCTTAAGCTTTCTCGGCTCTTACATGTTCAACCAGGCGTTGGCATAGCGCTTGTGTTTCGTTAGCCATTACTTCGTCGCCAGTAGCACTTAGAATGCTCTGCGCGAGGCCACCTAAACAATCTATGTAGAAACGTTTCATGTCATCAACAGGCATATCTTTAGCCCAAAGATCTATGCGAAGGGTATTTCGTTGCTGATCATCCCACAGTGCAATATTAATGGCTTTGGTTTCTGATTGTCCCGGGTCTGGCTTGTCGGTTGCTTCCCAGGTAATTTTATCAGGTACGTTATTGCTGTCGAGTTCTACTGTAAAGTTGATTGTTGATTTCTTCATAGGACATTTAAAATATTTCAGATCTCAAATTTCAGATTTCAAAGAGGCTGAAATCTGAAATTTGAAATTCTGATTTTTGAAATTATTAATGGTGGTGACCACCTTCGCCATGAACGTGACCGTGATCAAGCTCATCTTTGGTAGCTTCACGAACGCTCATAACTTCTACGGCAAAATTAAGTTCAACACCTGCCAGTGCATGATTTCCATCAACTGTAACAGTGTCTGTGCCAACCTCGGTAATGGTTACTACCTGAGTGCCATGACCAGTTTGTGCCTGAAACTGCATTCCAGGTTTAACCTCCTGACCACCAAAAGCCGTTTTAGGTACTTGCTGAATTAGTTCAGCATTGCGTACACCATAGCCTTTTTCAGGACTTACTTTGATGTCTACTTTATCGCCCTTGGATTTGCCTTCCAGGCCTTCTTCCATGCCTAAAATGAGGTTTCCAATGCCTTGAATATAAGTAAGTGGCGCTCCGCCATCGCTCGAATCAATAATGTTGCCGTCATTGTCGCGCAGGGTGTAGTGTATAGATACTACCTTGTGTGTCCCGATTTGCATAAGTGTTTTTTAGATGTTGAAAAATAATGGGGCCAAAGGTAATTAAAAGTTATTCTTTTACAGGCAATTATGTCCTGTAATGCTTGGGCTGACGCCCCAAATTTTATCAGGATTCTTTCCTGAGCGACATGCCAATTCCACCTAAAAGTACCAGCAATAATACCCATGATGACGCCTGTGATACCTTATCGCCTACAAAATAAGCAGCAGGTTTGAACGTGAATTCAATAGTATGCTTGCCAGCAGGTATAGCCAGGGCTCTTAACACAAAATCGGCTTTTATTATCTCTGTATCTTTACCGTCAATGGTTGCCTTCCATCCTTTAGGATAATAGATCTCTGAAAAAACAGCCAGCCCGTTTACTGACGACTCACTCTCGTATTTCATTACGTTGGGTTTGTGTTCGATCAGCTTTATGGTGGCAGCACTATCTTTTTCAAATGCCGGAATGGTGAATTTACTTTCGTTGATTACGGCTGTTTGCTTTGTATTAACATCACGGAGTTTTAAAACTTCGTCATTGGGCGTTTTTACTTTTTCTACGTTGCTAACAAACCAGGCACTTCCATTAGCTTCTGCATTATGAATGATATTATCTCGTCCCGGCCCATATACGATATACTTGATGTTAAGCATATTGATAACACCATAGTTTTTAAAATCAAGCGATCCTGTCTGAGCTGCTTTTATAAGCGCACTTGTTTCAAATACAACACATGAATCATAAAGATCCTGATAGCTTTTCATTTTGGCTCCATGATATCCACCTATTGAATTATGATAGTAGGAAGTGTGAGCCTCCGCCATAGGATCCTGGAGATTATAAACTCTGTAATACGATTGATCTTTTAGAATTTCCTGATCGGCCTCAGTCATAGCGAGTACAGCATTTTCGCGTGAACGCTGAAAGTTGTCGGCTGTGAAATAACGTTTATCTACAACAGACAAGTCTATCACAGTAAGGAATGCCAAAATTGCACAGAATGCAAAAGCTGAAATTCGTTTCCAAAGTTCGAAATAGATCGTAGCAAATGCGATTAGTATAAAGGCCAGTGAACGGAATGCATCAGAACGGAATAAACTTTTTCTATCATCTACAAGTGCGTTGGTAAACCATGCTGGTAGTTGGCTTTCACCTTCTTTCATGAAACTCGCCATGCCAGCAAAAAGGAATAGAAGGAAACAAAGTCCGCCAGTGCAGGCAAACGCTATAATAAGTTTTTTCTTAGCAGCCTTATCAAGTCCGGTTGTCATTAATTTCTCCAGTCCCAATAAACCAAGAAGTGGTAATGCAAAAAGTGTAAGGCTAATGGTAAAGGTTACTGATCTGAACTTATTATATCCCGGCAGGTAATCGAATATAAAATTGTTGAACGTTTCGAAGCTGCTTCCCCAACTTAGCATGATACCTAATACACTGATTGGCACGAGCCACCAAACATATTTTTTATCAGCGAAAAGAATTCCGACAACAAAAAGAAAACAGATAATAGCACCAGCATAGTAAGGCGATGTAAGTCCTTGCGGCCCCCAGTAAGCACCAGTATAATTAGCAAGTTGATTGGCTGTGTTTTGATCACCCGAACTTGCCAACGCTTTGTATACATGACTGTCTTGATCGCGTACTAAAAAATTAGAGGAACTTCCACCATAAAAGTTGGGGAAGATTAATACCATCGGTTCAAGAATTCCATTACTATAAGCAAAAGCATAACTTTTTGGCAAACCACTTGCTGGTGTTTTTGGAGAAGAAATCTCGGACTTACCGCGCATGGTATAAGGAGAATATTCCGTTACAGACCAAAGCTGTCCGAAGAATGTGCCAATGGCCAATGTTACAGCCAAAACAAGCACACCAATTGTTTTTAAATAATCTGTTATTGTTTTTTCACGCAGGGCGTAAATCAGAAATACTAAACCATAAGCACCAATGATGATGGCCATGTAATAGGTCATCTGTAAATGGTTTTCGCGCAGGTGCAATGCAAAGCCAAGTGCAGTTACGGCAAGTCCTAATATTCTTTTCCCTCTGAACGCCAGATGAACTCCTGCTATTACCAATGGTATGAAAGCAGTGGCACCAATGCGCCCGTTGTGGCCGGCTCCCAATCCAATAATCATGAAGGAAGAAAGACCAAATGCTATAGCACCTGTAATGGCCAGGTAGGGCCTGATGCCAAATACCAGAAGCATGATGTAATAACAAATAAAAGCCAGGAATATATTGCTCACGGGGTGAGGAAGATCGAGTGCCAATACTTTCTTAAATCCAGAAACAACGCCATTGCTCCATTCAACATTAATAAGATAAGCTGGCATTCCGCTAAATACTGCGCTTGCCCAAAGCGGTTCTTCACCTGTCTTCTCACGAAAATCCTTGAGCTGCTTTACCGTGCCTGTTGACTGGGTTATATCATGCTGATTAAGCGTTTGGTGCTTAAAGAAAATGGGATTGAAGAAGAATACAGTAATGACTAAAAAAGTAGCCACAGCAATAGCGTGGGGGAGAACATCACTGGTGAAATTGATTTTTTTCATTGGATTACGTTAGGGCGTGCAAAATAGGAAGTTTAATGCGTACGCAAAAACGTGATTTTTCAATGATGTTTGGAGAGTGTAATCTGTTTACAACGGGCTATCCGCCAATAGTCGACATGGACTCATGTGCAAGGGTGTGGTCCTTTCTTTTTTCCTCAGCCTCAAATCCATTCAAGGGCCTTGATTGAAAGGCTTTTAGTAAGGCATCTTTAACCTCTTCATTGCTTTTTCCATTGCGAAGCAGGGCTTTGATATCCAGAACGCCATCGTCATAGAGACAGGTTTTAAGTCCACCCTGGGCAGTTATACGCAGGCGGTTACAGGTGCCACAGAATGTACGGCTAAAGGCAGCGATTATACCAATGTTGCCCTTGTAACCAGGTATGGAATAATTGTAAGAAGTAGAATTCTCAGGATCTTTTATTTTACGGATGGATGGATAATGACTTGTGAGATAGTCAAGTATTTTAAGATACGTCCAGTTTAAAACGGGATAGTGATTGCCCTCACCGTTGAAAGGCATCTCTTCAATAAATCGCACAGAAACAGGATGCTCACGGGTAAGTTCAACCAACGGAATGATGTCATCAATATTTTTGCCATCCATAACCACAGCATTGATTTTTACGGGAATGTTATGCTCCAGTAATTCATAATATGTTTTCATCACAGCGTCAAATTCATTTCGTCGTGTAATGGTATGGAAGCGTTCTTTGTTGAGTGTATCAAGACTCAGGTTTACAGAGGCAACACCTAATTTTTTAAGTTCAGGAATATGCTGGGCTGTAAGTACACCATTTGTTGTAATATGTAAATCATTAATGCCTGGTATAGCAGTGATGGTGCGCATGAGTTGCATCATATCCGTTCGAACAAAAGGCTCGCCACCCGTTATTCTCACTTTGGATATGCCCATCGAAGCAAGGATGGTTATGACCCGTTCAATTTCTTCAAATGTCAGTAATGCTTTTTTAGGGAGATAATGGATTCCCTCTTCAGGCATGCAATAAAAGCAACGCAGATTGCACCTGTCTGTAACGGCCAGGCGAACATAGTTTAAAGGGCGTCCATGATTATCTACCAACATGCTCACTCAAAAAATTAGTACAGATCATCGTGTCTCACAGATAATCAAGTATAAAGGTATGAAAACACAATGCCAATCTATAAATTTCAGCTTTAAAACGTAATGGTTAGTAAGGAAGATATGAGGCTGAAGATTAAGGCATTTGGAATTACAAAAGAAATTGTTGGCGGACGTGAGATTGTTGTTGAAACGAATATCCAGACAGTTGCTGAGTTACGGGAAGAATTGAAGACAAAATACCCCGCTTTGCTCAAATTAAAATCACTCTTCATTGCCGTCAACAGCAAGTATTCAGATGATGGACTTGCACTCCATGAAACTGACGAAATTGCGCTTATTCCGCCCGTTAGCGGAGGGTAACTCGCAGCTCAAAGCTCATGGCTCGAAACTATACGATTATCTTGTTATTTTAAAAGTAAGGCCCTAAATTCATTACTCCCTTCAACTTAATAAATTCACTTAACCCCTCGCATCATGATTAAAATCACAGAAAAACCCATTGATGTTCAAAAGGTAATCGATACAGCTACAAGCCTGGGGGCTGGCGCTGTGAATGTTTTTATTGGTACGGTGCGCAATTCAGCGCATGGCAAAAACGTGCTTTGGCTTGAGTATGAAGCTTATGAGACGATGGCGGTAGCGGAAATTAAAAAGATAATAGATGATGCGTCTCACCAATGGCCTTTGCTAGGATGGGCCGTGAGCCATCGTGTTGGTACTTTAAAACCGGGTGAAGTTTCTGTAGTTGTTGCAATATCATCACCACACCGCAAAGAATCTTTTGCGGCATGTCAATACATAATCGACACCATCAAGGAGAAAGCTCCAATCTGGAAGAAGGAAGTTTTTGAAGACGGCGAAGAATGGATCTCCGCCAGTCCAAATGGTGTTGCTGTTCAGAACTGATGCATCACAATAATGCTTGCCGTTACCAGCGTAATAGCTGCTAACAAGCCTGCAAAGAAGATCAGAATTAAATCGCGATTAATTGGATTGGTTAAAATCTCCGGAAGGAAAATTTTTGAAATAGTTTTCATAAAGCTTAACTAGATTAGACGCTGCTAAAATACAAAGAGGGAACAACATTTGTTCCCTCTTTTGCTGTCTATCGAAAATATTTTTACTTCAACCGTATCTTTTGTTAATCCAGCATATTTAGATTTTAACACTGCAAGCGTTTGAAAACGTCAATAACAGATAAAACGAAGTCCTTACCGCCGAAAGAGTTTAGTCGAATGGCACAGAGAAATTTCTTGGAATTTCACCCGTTATATTGAGAAATATTATAAAAGGATCTTCCTTTTCATACTCCATCGGGTAGAAGAGAAGGCTTTGGTCGCCGATCTGACTTCTCAGATCTCTGGTAAGTGAACCTCTCAATGAAAACAAGACCGAAGAGGAACGCGCAAAAAACAGACGTGTAGAGCTTACTATACTTTATGAGGAATGATCTTTTTCTGATAGAAAGTCTGTTAAATCATCTGGTGAATTAATATTGCGTAGTGCCCGCTTATCCGGAATAGTTAACGTATTCACATTTGATTGTTTTAAAAAATCACGAGGACTGATATTTCCTGCTTCATAAAACTTTTGCAGTAGTGATACCGCCGGTGGCTCCCACAGTGTTAATAATGGTTCAGGGTTTTTACCTTCTGAATCGAAAAAACATGTCGCTATATGATTATCGCTTCGATTATTGATAAGGTAATTTAGTATTTCCAGATTTACTTCTGGCATATCAACAGGAACAGTAAGCCATGCTGCTGTTGAGTTTTGACTAAATGCACTAAGTATGCCGTTGATAGGGCTCTCTATTTCGAATTGATCTGGCAATGGATTTAGAGAAGAAGGTACTTCATCTCCTTTTTTACATGATGTATAAACTTTATCACAAAGTGTATTCAACAAATCAAAAAGATATTCACGTTGAGGTTTATTATGAAAAGTGATCAGGCTTTTGTCATGCCCCATGCGTCGGCTTCTTCCACCGGCAAGAATAAGTCCGTTGATTTTGCTAGTCATGAAAATCCTTGCCGCAATGCGGGCAAGTTATCTTTCGATTGTGATTGTGCATAATCTCATAAAAACCTGATGATAAAATACCGGTAGGCAATGCAATGATGCCAATGCCTGCGATGGAAAACAATCCACCCAGAAATTTACCCAGTGTTGTTATCGGAACGATGTCACCATAACCAACAGTGGTGAGTGTTGAAACACCCCACCACATCGTAGCAGGTATGCTGCTGAATTTGGCTGGCTGTGCATCATGCTCAGCGTAAAACATAGCGAATGAAATGCAAACCAAAATAAAGGCTATAAATATAAAACTGATTACAAGTTGTTCTTTGCGATCGATCAGAACTTTCTTGAATACACTCAAGGCATGTAAATATCGGGCGATCTTAAACATTCTGAAAAGTGCCATCAACCTGAAGATTCTCAGGAAGCGTAGATCAAAAGGTAAGAACGTAAGATAGAAAGGCAGGAAGGCCAGCAAATCAATTATAGCAAGTGTACTTCCGATATATTTTAGCCTGCCCTTGATATCGCCCTTGTATTTCGGACTCTCTACGATCGAGTAAAGACGCGCGATGTACTCAATAGTAAAAAACATAACAGAATAGAGTTCAACCTTTTTAAAGATGTAACCGTATTCCAAATGAACATCCTGAACAGAATCAAAAACAATGGATAGAATGTTCAGGATAATAATGATCACCAATACAAATTCAAAGATGGCTTCAATAATTCCACCTTTCTCAGTTGGTTCGAGTGTAAGGTAAAGTCGCTTTCGTAGAGTCATGCTAAAAATTATCTGCGTTTAAAATCTTTTTTGCCTCCCGTTTTTTCCATCAGCTTAATATCTTCAATGAT
>DATJHZ010000577.1:0-6510 GCA_035493595.1 Cyclobacteriaceae bacterium
GTTGAGCCATAATTGTTTTTGATAGTTTTGTCGGCACCTTTAGCCAGTAACATCTTTACAATTTCTGGTCGGCAAAAGAAGGCCGCAGTATGTAATGCAGTAGAGCCATCGTTATTCTGAAAATTCAGACTGGCACCGGCATTGATCAGTGTTTTAGCAATCTCAGATTTTCCAAAAACTGCTGCACTGATAAGCGGACTCGATCCTCCGAAAGGATCTTTTGCATTAATATCAGAGCCCGCGGCAATATGTTGTTGAATAGCATCAAGGTTGCCCGTCACTACGGCCGTATGGATATCTATTTGGGGAGGCTTAACTCCGGCATTGGTGCTCTTGCTTTCCTGCGCGGTTGCTTTCTTATTCTGACATGCTGCGGTTGTCAGCAACATGGCGAACATGATAATCACAGTGACTACTTTCAATGGGTTGATCTTTTCAGTTTTCATAAGTAATGGATTTAGCGTTTTTGATTTTTGATGATGCAAAGAACGATCGACCAGGCAGGTTAGGCTAAATAGCTTTGCGGATAAAACCATCAAGTTTGCGGAGACCGATATAAATTATCGCGCAGGAATATAAATTATCGCGCAGATCAGGTATTTTGATGAGAAAGAGAGGCCCTGATCTGTGTTGCTAAACATCGAAGGGCAGGCTTTTTTACTCCATCTTGCAACCGTATTTTTGTTAAAAGAGATTTTGTTTCAGACCTCATGCCAGATAACCCGACACCAGTAAATGATTTTTTAAGCCAGGTAACTGCCGTTATCGAACAGAATCTGGCCAATGAACAGTTTGGGGTTTCTGAGCTGGCCGATGCCATGAACATGAGCAGATCAAATCTGTTGAGGAAAGTAAAGAAAGACACCCAACTTTCCGCAAGCCAGTTGATCAACCAGGTTCGACTGAAACGAGCGATGGAGATGTTGCGCAAATCTGCGCTGAATGTTTCAGAAGTATCACATCAGGTAGGCTTCAACAGTACTTCTTATTTTATAAAATGCTTTCGTGAATATTATGGATATCCGCCGGGAGAAGTGGGGAAGCGACCAGATACCGAGCCCGTTCCTGTTACTCATTCCAACCGAAACCGGAATGTTGTGATAGCGGCAGGAGTCAGTGTATTGATGATCGTGATGGTGACAATGCTATACATAAATAGTGTGTGGCCATTTGTTCGTCACACGGCATTGGAGAAATCAATCGCCATATTACCGTTTAAGAATGAGAGTAACGACTCCACGAATGTTTACCTGATCAATGGTTTGATGGAGTCCACATTGGGTAATCTTCAGAAGATAAAAGATCTGCGGGTCATTAGCCGCACTTCTTCTGAAAAATACCGAAACACTGCAAAGTCGATTCCGGAAATGGCGAAGGAATTAAATGTGAGTTATTTCGTAGAAGGAAGCGGACAAAAGATTGGTGATCAGATTGTGTTGAACATACAGTTGATTGAAGCATCGAGCGACCGTCATTTGTGGTCAGGTCAATATAAAAGAGAAACGAAAGATATTTTTCAATTACAGCAAGAGATATCAAAAAATATTGCCGAGGAGATCAAGGCAATCATCACTCCAGAGGAAGAAAGGAGAATCAAGAAAAAACCGACTAACAATCTTGTTGCTTATGATCTGTTTCTGAAAGGCAAAGATCTTCAGGCATTGGATGGCAGGAAAAATCAGGAGAAAGCAATTGATTTTTTCAAAGAAGCTATTGAACAGGATCATGAATTTGCGTTGGCCTATGCAGAGATTGCCATCACCTATTATTACTTTGACATTTATCAGGCAGATAAAAAACATATTGATGATCTAAGCTATTATGCTGACAAGGCATTCTTGTATGATTCGAAACTTGGCGAAAGCCTTGTAGCAAAAGCAGTAGCCTATATGTCAAAAAAAGAATATGAATCAGCTGTGCCTTATCTCGAAAAAGCACTGGAGTATAATCCCAACTCTGTCCCCGTGATTGGATTTCTATCCGACTTTTATGCGATCTATGTTCCTAACACTGGCAAATACTTACAATACGCTTTGAAGGGAGTTCAACTTGACATTGCTTCAATGGATTCAACTAATGCAAGCTATACTTACTTACGTCTCGGCAATGCTTTGATACAAAATGGTTTTGTAGATGAGTCGCTGATGTACATAGATAAATCGTTGGATTACAATCCAAACAATCCGTTTTCCAGATATGTCCGTGCATTCGTTCTATTTGCCAAAACTGGTGACGCGAAGCAGACACGAGATCTGCTGATCACTGAATTTAATAAAGACACAACGCGATTTGATATTCTGCAAGACATTGCAAAAGTCTCTTATTACATGAGAGATAATAAAAGTGCTTATCAGTATTACAAAAGATTTCTTGCGTTTCGCGAGTCACGTCAAATGGATGTGTACCGACATGAGAACATGATCATCGGCTTTGTGCTTGCTCAAGCAGGTCAGCGAGAGAAATCAGAGGAGTTGATAAAAAATTACAAAGAATTTCTGGATGCTGATAAATCAATTTATCGTAACCTTGGTCTTACCGCGTACTACGCTTATCGGGGCGATCAAAAAAAAGCGATTGAGCACATGAAGCTCTTTTCAAAGGAAGACAATGTGCAATACTGGATTATTCTATTTCTGGAAGATGATCCGACGATGGAGACAATCAAGGATAATCCTGAATTCAAAAAATATCTTGGTGAAACTAAATCAAGGTTCTGGAAAATGCATGATGCGCTTAAAACCATATTAGATGAGAAGGGCTTGTTATAAGCAAGATCTTCGCATTGATTTAAGGTAACTCAAACAGTCATTAATTGCTCACCAGTATCTATAGGCTTTGGTGCAAGTGGCCAGTCGTGTTGCGATTGAATTACCTAAGCTCAGTAACCATTTAAAGCTTATATATACTGAAAGAAGAAAATTGGAAAAATTTCCCCCCTTTGACCCTTAACTTCAGTGAGGATGGAAAATAATATACCGAAATTCAAGATTCTTTTGGTTGATGACCGAAGTGAAAATTTGCTTGCTCTGGAGGCTATCCTACAGAATGAGAGTTACGCACTGGTCAAAGCAAATTCTGGTAAGGAAGCGCTTTCCATTTTGCTTAAAGACCATGACTTCCATCTTATCCTCCTTGATGTACTCATGCCCGTTATGAATGGATTTGAAACGGCGGAGTTGATATACAATCGTGAAAAGCTTGCTAATATTCCCATCATATTTCTTACAGCAATGGATATTGAGGGTAACATTTACAAGGGATATCAGGCCGGTGCCGTTGACTATATCCGTAAGCCTATCACGCCAGATTTGTTGAAGGTAAAAGTAAAATCTTTTGTAGAGTTAAGTGAGAAGACAAGAGAGTTAGTAAGGCAGGATGAGAAGCTGAGAATGGCAAACCAAAAACTTGAACTTGAGATCGCTGAGCGTAAACGATCTGAAGCGGAAATAAAATCGTTGAATGAAAATCTTCAGATAAGACTTGAGCAGGTACAATCGCTTGACTCATTTAACTATTCCATTTCTCACGATCTGATGACTCCGCTAAATAGTATTATAGCTCTCTCAGGTTTACTTCAAAATCTACCATCCGATAAAATCGATAGTGAGGTACTTGAGATCGCCAATCAGATTATGAACTCATCAGAGCGGATGACAAAACTGATCAAGAACCTTCTGCACTTCTCAAGGCAGGCCCATTCAGAAATTTCCAGAACAGAATTCAACATGAAGGATCTTGTAAATGAAGCTGTTCAGGATATTGCCTTTAGCATACCACTTGGCAAAACAGAAGTAATCATTCACGATATGCCCATGGTACAAGGCGACAACACCATGCTTAAACAAGTCTGGATAAATCTGATTTCTAATGCTGTTAAGTATTCTCAGAAAAAAGATAACCCACGTATTGAGATAGGAGCGAGACAAGAGCAAAGCAAGTTTGTGTATTTTATTAAGGACAACGGTGCAGGCTTTGATATGAAGAACTATAATAAGTTGTTCGGAATATTTCAACGCCTGCATAGCGAAAAAGAATTTAGCGGCACAGGTGTTGGCCTGGCGCTGGTGAAAAGAATTATCGAGAAACATAATGGAAAAATATGGGCCGAATCAGATCCCGGTATTGGCTCTAATTTTTATTTTACGCTTAATAACTAGTTTGTAAATAAAATTTTCTCCACTGTCCGCTTTTGGAATTACCGGAATTTAAGATTTCCATTTTTTATAGTTGAATAAAATTTTTAGCGTCTCTGCTCATTTACATGCTTTAAAATAAGACTGTTACAGGCATGAAAATGCCATTTTTAGCGCATAAACGAGGTTTGACAAATGAAGGAAGATAACTTTAATGCTGTTCCAAGCCTTAAAAGTCCGGGAGATCATGGAATTCTTATCATTTCATTACTGATATTTCGCAATCCTTTTAACTTTGTGCCGCCAACATCGATATTATGCTTTTAGATTTTGAGAAACCTATTGCTGAGTTAGAGTCAAAGCTTGATGATATGAAGCATCTTGCGCAAGACAGTGATAAAGATGTTCAGATTGCCATCAAAGCACTTGAGAAAAAAATCAAAGACTTGAAAAAGGAGACTTTTGACAACCTTACAGGTTGGCAACGGGTGCAACTTTCGAGACATCCCGATAGACCTTACACCCTGGATTACATCTACGAAATAACTTCTGATTTCATTGAATTATTCGGAGACCGAAACGTAGCTGACGACAAGGCTATGGTTGGAGGCCTGGGTACAATTGATGGTCAAACATTTATGTTGATTGGTCAACAAAAAGGACGTAATACCAAGCAGCGTCAGATGCGCAATTTTGGTATGGCTAATCCTGAAGGCTATCGCAAGGCGCTTCGTCTTATGAAGATGGCTGAAAAATTTAATAAGCCCATCATTACTTTTATTGATACACCAGGAGCATTCCCTGGGCTTGAAGCTGAAGAGCGTGGTCAAGGCGAAGCTATTGCCAGAAACCTGAAAGAAATGTTCATGCTGAAGGTGCCTGTAATCTGTATTGTTATTGGAGAAGGTGCTTCGGGCGGAGCTTTAGGTATAGCCATCGGAGATAAAGTTTTGATGCTTGAAAACTCATGGTACTCAGTTATTTCACCTGAGAACTGTTCTACTATTTTGTGGCGCAGCTGGGACTATAAAGAACAGGCCGCTGAATTGTTGAAGCTTACAGGCAAAGATATGCTTGGCTTGAAATTGATTGACGGAATTATTGCAGAACCTCTTGGTGGTGCACATAATGACGTGAAGACAATGGCTCTTGCAGTGAAGAAGGCAATTCTTGATAATACTAAAGAACTTCAGAAACTGACGCCCGAAGAGAGAATCCAGCAACGCATTGATAAATTCTGCGCCATGGGCGTTGTTAAAGAATAAGATTTTATTTTTATAAATGTAAAGAAGACCGCATCATCCATGCGGTCTTTTTATTTTAGCGTATCATTTGGGTAAAGATTATATTTATCAAACTGCAGACTTATCATGAGACTTCATGTTATTAACACCGGCTTTTTCAAATTAGACGGAGGCGCCATGTTTGGTGTTGTACCAAAATCTATCTGGCAAAAAACAAACCCTCCCGATGCCAACAATCTCTGTACATGGGCTATGCGTTGTCTTTTAATTGAAGATGGAGACAAACTGATCTTAATTGATAATGGTATAGGGACAAAACAAAATGAAAAATTCTTTAGTCATTATTTTTTGCATGGCGATGATGATCTAAGGAAATCAATTCACAAGGCAGGATTTTCTGAAGATCAACTTACGGATATGTTTCTAACACACCTTCATTTTGATCATTGCGGGGGAGGTGTTGAAATTCAAAACGGTAAACCAGAACTCACTTTTAAAAACGCAACATACTGGTCTAACACAGATCATTGGAAATGGGCAACGGAACCAAACCCGAGAGAGAAAGCAAGTTTTCTTACGGATAATATTTTGCCGATGAAATCGAGCGGACAGTTAAAGTTTGTAGATACAGCATCACCCTTCAATGGTATTGATCTTCATACCGTGTCAGGGCATACTGATAAAATGATGATACCCAAGATCCATTATAAAAATAAAGTAATCTGCTTCATGGCCGATTTACTTCCTTCCATTGGTCACATTCCATTGCCCTATGTAATGGCTTATGATACGCGGCCACTGCTTACCATGAAAGAGAAAGAAGAGTTTTTAAATGAAGCAGCAGATCGCGAATATGTTTTATTTTTAGAACACGATCCTGTTCATGAATGCTGTACTGTTAAGCGTACAGAAAAGGGTGTGCGTTTGGACAGAACGTTTAGTTTAAGTGAGTTATAATTTAAGATCATCATGAGTATTGGTTTAGTATTGTCCGGAGGAGGAGCGAGGGGTATTGTTCACTTGGGTGTTTTAAAAGCACTTGATGAATTGGAATTACAATTCACACAAATGGCGGGCACAAGTGCAGGTTCAATTATTGGTTCTTTATATTCTTACGGTTATTCACCAGATGA
>DATJHZ010000578.1:0-2439 GCA_035493595.1 Cyclobacteriaceae bacterium
ATTATCTTGACAAGTTCGACGATAATTTAAAGGTAACGGTAGGGTCTTTTTACGATGATGTAAAAGTTATACAATTCAAAAAATGTTCTATTAATGGAGTCCAACAAGAAATGATTAATATTTCCGATAGTTGGGACGATGACGATGATTAACCCCCACCTATCAGACAAGTAATAGAGAAGATTATGAGAACCTTAGAATTAGAAATTGAAATCAACGAAACTCCTTTTTATGTAACAGTTGATTATGAATACTATGCGGGAGAGCCGGAAGTATGGACTTATTCAAACGGTGATCCGGGTCATCCTGGTTCCGGCCCGGAAGTAGATATTTTGTCTATTCAGGATGATTTTGGCAATACAGTTCCTGATAATCTAATTACCCAAAAATGGGTTGACTTTATAATAGAAAAGTGTTTAGAAGATGCAGAGTCAGAAGAATAACCCCCATTCCCACAATAGCATACTTTAAAAATTAGCGATATGAAAACAATAAAAAAAGTTGAAATAACTCCAGTATTCTTAGATGGCTATATGATACCATTTGAAGATATGAAAGACAATCATATATACATTTCAGAGAAATATATGACCTCTACGCATAGATGCTTGTGCGGGTGTGGAACACAAACAGTTTTACCATTAAACAGCGGAAAGGAAACTTTCGGATGGAATTTAATAAAAGAGCCGAACGGGACGGTATCATTTACCCCATCGATATTAAATCCTCCTGTAGTTGTATCAGATACCGTTGATAGCACAGATGAATTTGTGCCTCCATCTTGGACAAAGGAATATGCTTCACATCATTATATCATTACCAAAAACGTTGCAAATTTTGTATAACCATGATGACCGCAACCCCAATATACCAAGACCATACAGGCAAACTCAAAGGGTTAGTTTACTATTTCGATGGAACTACAATTCAACGTGATGAAATAGATACATACGAACCAGAGTTGTGTATGTATTTTTTAAAAGGCACTGGCAATCTTCACCACCCGTCCGAGTTGTTTAAATCAAAAACAGAATTAAGAAAAATGCTATGAAAGACGTTAAACCTATTTTTAAAGACCATACAGGTAGGTGGAGAGAGCAAAACCCGAAAAAGGATCAGAAGTTCTTTTGCGATTCATGGAATCAGGTAGCTAAATGCGCACCTGGTCAAAATTGCGATTGCCGTGAGTATGAGCAATTCGAGCAATCCATCCAATACCACGAATTCCCAAATCCACCAGAAGTAAAACCCGGTGAAGTAGTATTAGCTTATTAGCAGTGGCAGTATGAAGTTCACGGAACATGGTTTAATACGACCGATCCCAATTTGGTTGAGTGGCCTGTAAGGCAAATCTGGACTTTAACGGATAAACAAAATGAAAATTCAATTCAATGCGATGGGTCTATTAAAGATTTTATTTTAGAACTTGATTGGCTAACCACTAAGGAGTTTTGCGAAAAATACAATATCGAAACCCCAAGTTGGAAAGGTAGCGTTGAATTAGCTGCAAGTGAATTTTTGAATATTGACGCTATTAAGTGGAATATGGTAAAGGACTTTGCTAAAAAACAAAAATTACCGATTGCTCAAATTAAGTCCTCTGAAATTACAATAGGAAAGTTCATAGAATTGAATGGGCATCAGCCGTTTGAGGAGTACGATAGCCTTTCAAATGTGATCCAACACGCCGCTTGCTTTTGGAAAACAGATATGCACAATTGGACTCTTCTGCTTGAAGAAATTAATAAGTTATGTTTAAAATTGACTTATTTTACCCCCTCACCAGAAGCAAGCCGGGGTAATGATGTAAGGGGGAAGGATGCCAATATCAAATCAATAGACATGTCAGATGTTCCAAAAACTCCAGTGGATAGCTACTATAAAGAACTTGGAAATAGGGCTATTACCGATTCGGGGGTGAGTGCTGAGGAAGCGGCTGAGAAATACTTTAAATCGCAAAAGTTAGCCGGATCGCCATTTGACGGATTTATTGCCGGGTATAAAGAAGCCACGCTAAAACTCCAATCAGTCCTACAGGACAAGGAACAACAAATAAACGATTTGATAAGCCTCAACGATCAGATAACAGAAACATATACTAATCAGTTATCTGACAAGGATAAGGAGATAGCGGGGTTGAAACAAGCATTGCAACTAATTGAAGAAAAGTCTGATTATATTGGTGTAAAAGAACCTTCTTTTAGAGAAATTAACGAATTAGCATCGAACGCCCTAAAAGAAAAGCCATAATGAAACCACAGGAAATGGAAAAACTTGCAAATGAAAGTCATGTATATAAAAACCTAAATACGAATGACAGAATATCATTTTTACTAGGTTTAATGTGGCTTAACGCTTATACGGAAGCCTACGCCCTTGATCGTAATGAATGGATATCGGTTGAGGAAAGGCTGCCAGATCAATGCGACGAAGAATGCA
>DATJHZ010000579.1:0-15277 GCA_035493595.1 Cyclobacteriaceae bacterium
ATGGACTATTGACCATTAACTACTAACCAATCTGCCATACTGTTTTTGGAATGGCGCTCCAAAGTTCTTCGCGGGTAGTCTTCGCATAGAGCATCGCCTTCTTCCCCATCGCTGTAATTTCAAAGTAGCGCTTGGGTCGGCCGGCTCTCTCATCCGTTGCCTCGCCTGCAAATGATTTTAAGTAGCCTTTATCCTCAAGCCTTTTAAGTGCTGTGTGCAATGCTCCCATACTCACGCTGCGAGAAAGCCTGGATTCGATTTCATCCTTTATAGACACGCTGTAGGCTTCGTTGTTGAGTATTCCGATGGTGAGAATAACGACTTCTTCAAATTCACCAAGTTGATATTTTTTCATAGCGAAGAATAATATCCAAATGTAGGAATAACAATCGTGCCAGAATGAATATTGTAGCCTGGCACTATTGTTCGCATTGTTAGTAGAATTTAAACGCTCGAAATCGGACGGAAAGTGTCCGAAAGAAATGTGCGAGTTCTCTAGCGCAAGGGGCCCCTTGTGCTTAAACAATTTCAAGCGTCCGCTTGAGTAAGATACTTTACCGTAAATGGTTTATTGATCTTGCAAAACCTTCCACCCCATAACTCTCCACCTTGCGCAGCAGAGGGGGAGTGACAAGCGCAGCGATGTCGAGGGGGTAAGTAATACCAGTTAGTTAATAGTTAATAGTTATCAGTTAATAGACAACCGATAACTATTAACTGATAACTTATAAACGATCAAAGAATTTCAATCTCAACCGTCTTTCTAATATCTCTCGATGACGAACCTGCATCCACTTGATATTTACCATTTTCAAGTGCCCACTTCGAAACAGTTTCATCCCAATAACTTAATGACGAAACGGGTATGGCAACCGACACCTCAGTGGATTCTCCAGACTTCAGATCTGCTGTCTTTGCAAATGCTTTTAACTCGCGCACCGGACGATCAATGGCAGTAGAAGGTTTAGAGGTATAAAACTGAACAACTTCTTTACCACTTCTATCACCAATGTTTGTAACCTTCATGGTAACACGAATGGTGTCATTCACCTGCGTGGTTTTCATTTCACCAAATTCAAAAGTTGAATATGAAAGTCCAAATCCAAAAGGATACGATACCTCCAATTTTGCTTTATCAAAATGGCGGTAGCCTACATAGATACCTTCTTCGTATTTCGTATAATCTTTATTCTTAACTTTTTCGTCAGCTGATTTCTCTTTCATTGACGAAAGCATTGACATTGTATTGAAGGGTTCACCATCCAGGGGAAAGTTAGCGTTCGAGGCGTGATCACTAAGTTTAACCGGAAATGTCATCGGCAGTTTACCACTAGGGTTTACTTTTCCGCTCAGAATATCAGCCACCGAATTGCCACCTTCCTGACCGCCCTGCCATGCCAATAGAATTGCATCGGGTTGCTCTTTCCATGAGGCTGTTTCAATTACACCACCGATGTTCAACACCACAATAACTTTCTTTCCTTTTGCATGAAAAGACTTCGATATGTTTGTAATCATGGCTTGCTCCTTTTCCGACAAAAGGAAATCATTCTTCTCTACACGGTCTGCGCCCTCACCACTGTTTCTGCCAATTGTGATTATAGCGAGGTCTGCTGTTTCAGCAATGTGATTTATCTCAACATCGGTTAGAGACATCTCCGGTGGACTATAGGGATGCATCATCGCGTCGAAGCCTAACGGTTTCACAAATGCTTCTTTGTTTGCTTCCTTGTGTTTCAGGTATGCATTTCTTGCTGTGTCATTGATTTCGAATCCAACGTTCTTTAATCCTTCCTCAAGTGAAACAGTGTAAGCTTCATTCACATCACCAGAACCAGTTCCTCCCGCTATGAAATCGTAAGATGTAATACCAATCAAGGCTACATTCTTTGCATTAGTGATGGGTAATGTCTTCTCGTTTTTCAACAACACCATTCCCTCTGATGCAGATTGTCTTGTAATTGTAGCATGACCTTTAAGATCAGGGTTGTTACTATACTTATACTGCTGCATCTTTCTCGAGGCAAGCACTAATTTCAGAATTCGCTTTACGGATAGATCAATTACTTCGGTTGATAATTTTCCATCCGCTGCGCCTTCCTTCAAAGCATCCCATTGTTTTTTTGTACCTGGCTCCAACAGATCGTTACCGGCGTTCACCTGCGCTACAGCATTTTGACCCCCGAACCAATCAG
Organism: Cyclobacteriaceae bacterium; assembly: GCA_035493595.1. GTDB lineage: Bacteria > Bacteroidota > Bacteroidia > Cytophagales > Cyclobacteriaceae > DATCRE01. The sequence continues at coordinate 2,196 of DATJHZ010000579.1, forward strand.
ACATCACCAGGCCTTCAAAGCCCCAATCATTTCTTAAAATATCCGTGAGCAGATATTTATTCTCAGAAGTATAGATACCATTCAATTTGTTGTATGACGACATGATGGTTTTAGGCTGAGATCGTTTTACAATGATCTCAAATCCTTTCAGATAAATTTCCCGCAGTGCGCGCTCCGAGATGATCGCATCATTTTCATTTCTACGCGTCTCTTGATTGTTGGCAGCAAAGTGCTTTACCGATGTACCAACGCCATTAGATTCTATACCATTAACCATGGCAGCTCCAATAAAACCTGTAAGCACCGGGTCTTCAGAATAGTATTCAAAATTTCTACCACAAAGCGGATGACGATGAATGTTTGCGCCTGGACCGAGGATAACATCAATACCATATTCAAGGGCTTCGTTCCCCATGGCAGTGCCAACATCTTTTACAAGAGCCTCATTCCATGTAGATGAGAGTAGTGTACCTATCGGAAACGCTGTGCAGTAATACGTTCTGTCTTCATCTTCGCGTTTGGGTTCAATTCTTAAGCCTGCAGGGCCGTCAGATAAATAGATCGCAGGTATTCCTAATCGAGGTGTAGGAACAATTTTACCTACGGCACCGGGCAATTCTTTTTCTCTGCCCATGGCTGAGCCTAAGCCTGAACCTTTTAGCAAATGTATTTTCTCTTCAAGCGTCATCTGAGCCAACAGGTCTGTTGCACGCTCGTCTAATGATTTTCGATCGTCTTCATATATATCAAGTTTGCCATTACTATTTCTGTCGGCAAAGGTGAATCCATCAACCGTAATCTGCTTGATCGCTCCGTTCTCGGCATAGTCTTTTTCAAAGTCCAGAAATGTAGACTTGAGATACATCCATCCTATCAGTGCACCAATGATTGCCAGTATAAACAGCGAACCGAGCGTAATCAACGTGATTTTTAGCCATTTTCTCATAACCTTAGTATATTTGTGACGATACGCCACAAATATATAAACTTATGTGGCAATAAGTCACAAACTATAAATTTGTTCTCGTGGAGCTGAAGGATTTTAAGGATTACATGGAGCGTGGGGGCGAACACCACCTCGCAAATTTATCAGTCGATCTGGTCATTATCGGGCTTCAGGGCACTAAGCTCAAGTGTCTTTTACTGAAGATGGGCGATAAATGGTTGCTGCCCGGTGGACACATTGGCATTGATGAATCGGTAGATGAAGCCGTGCAAAGAACCCTAAAAGATCGCACGGGACTAGAACAGCCACACATGAAATTCCTGTCTGTTTTCGGAGCTAAAGACCGGCAGTTTAGCAACGAGGTGAAAGAGTTTGCTGCCAAAGCGGGATTGGATTGGAGTAGCGATTACTGGTTGAATAAAAGATTTGTAACGCTCGCATACTACTCCCTGGTAAACATAGAGAACACGTTTCCATCGGTAACGCATTTCGAAGATTTTGCATGGTTTGATTTTGATGAACTGCCAGACATGTGGATGGATCATAAAACAATTGTTTTAGCATCGAGAAACAGTTTGAAGAATGATATCAGGCAAGAACACATTTCATTCAACCTGTTACCTCATCAGTTTACCATGCCTGAGCTTCACCAACTTCATGAAATTATATTAGAAGAAAAGTTAGACCGCAGCAGATTCCAAAAAAAGATGCTGGCTACAGGAATGTTTAAACGATTACCCAAACGTCAGAACGAAAGTCCGGGTAGAAATCCTTATCAATATTCAGTTAAAGAAGATCGCTTTCGGGAGTAAGCTCACAGTATGACGTAGCACTAATTTCCATTATAATCATTAAACCTGTAATACAAACCAACAGCCATTCGCGCTCCACTCCAATCGGCCGTGACCTTGTTCCCTTCATTATCCTGTAAGTAGCTGTCCTTATTATCCTCGTATTTCAATTTATCTTTTGCTACATCTAAAGTGTAATTCAATTCTATTTTAATGCCAAACCTACTTATTATTTGCTGCTTCAAAGCAATACCAGGCTGCAACTGTAAATTTGTCGATTTAAAAGTATATGAATCATGTTGAGTTTGATCGCCCAACACGGAATTGAAAACCAGATCTAATTTTGTAAAACACATCATTGGGGTTATGCCTAATTGAACAGATGTACCATGTGTATTTATTTTTTGTTGGTAGGAAAATGGCAGGCCAATAGAAGTGTAATTTAAAAGTTGATCTGCTGTCATGCTGCCTGAGTAATCGCTATAAGAAATTCTGCCACCGGTTGAACCATAGGCTACAGAAAATCCAGCAGAGATGTTGGGTTGTAATTCTACATTCACCGTTCCGGTGTAATACCAATACGGTGGAAAAGACGAGGTTGTTTTTGGTTGAGCTACAAATTGCTTTGCTAATTCGCTTTGTAATGCAGCCATTTTGGACATTGCATAATAACCATATCCTGTGGAGAATGAGATTTCAATCTGAGCAGATGCATAATAAGATAGTCCACACATTAGGAAGAAAATGAGTACCTGTCGCATGCTTATTTCAGTTTTAAATAGTTGCCATCGGGCAGGTAAAGCACTCCATTAAGAAATGCTGTGGCAGTTTTTTGATAGGGTATATTAATAAATGTTTTTTTTACTGCACCTGTGTTAATGTTGACAATATAAAATAGGCCGTCCTGGCAATGAAATATAACATCCTGCTTTACCGGATCGTACACAACAGCATAGCAATCAAATATACCAAAATAGTTATTGGGATCGTATGGACAAGCTATAGACTTCACTACAGCCAAAGTCGTTAGGTCAAAGATATCAACACCAGCTAGTGTTCTTATCAAAACCTTATCTTCATCATTGTTCATGAAGGTTAAAAAGCTTGATTTGAAATCGTACAAGTGCTGATACGTTGATCCATCCCATTTACTAACGGTGTTATAATTAATAGCAAGATATTTTCCTGTGTTAGAAAGTTTTTGTATTTGTGAATTGGTATCGATTACCCTGGACCATTCGTTGCGGATTGAATTGCTTTGAAAATCATATACCCTGTAAAATGCGGTAACAGGCCGAATAATATTACTAAAACAACCGAATGCAACACTGCCAGTAGAACTGGCTGAAAGGCCAGACGGACCGCTTTCGCTTAGACTGGTTTTTATATTAAACATCGTAGTCTGATGCGTCTCCAGATCAACCTGAACCAAATTTGGAGACTTCGAATAGTAGCCATATTTACCTCGAAACGGTATTGAAAAAGACGCTGTACTAATTATGCTGTCTGTCAATTGCAGCTTATCATCATATCGATAGATGTAATAATTGTTAGCTACACTTCCTATACCAAAAACAGATTTTAGATCAGCGTTATAGGCCGGATATTGAATGGTATGTTTAAGCGTACTGGCCTGAACTGGGTCAAGAATACTTTGCGTGCTGAACAAAAGTGCTTTTCCATTCTTTCCTGTCATCGCGAGATCGATTTCCGTTGATGCCCCGTAGAATGGATAGGCGAGCTTGAAATTGAATGTAGTATCGGTATGATTAGTTGAGGTAACATGCACAACTGATTTTAGATACCCACTATGTTCAGTTACAGTATAACTTTCCAATGGTCCTTCATATGGTGGTTTTGGCCAGCTTATGGAAAACGTAGAGTCTGCCGGGTTATATACCATGGTAAAATTACAATCGAAACCTGTCGACGCACCTGCTGTATTGGTCCCAAAAAGATTAGCAACCGACAGTGAATATCTACCACGGTATGTACCAGCAAATGAAGAATCAATCAAGGTTGTTTGGTCTTGATCATAAATATATTTTTCAGAGTTGCTGCCAGAGCCCGGATACTTCAGTAGATAATATAGAAAATTGGGTTTCTCGTATTTATCCCAATTGAGTTGTACAAAGCCATTCACATTTGAGATTCTCAGTTTAGGAACCGGCGGAGTGTCGATGTCCACCATTACTATCCACTTCCTCCATACTTTGAAGTTCTCGGCGCCAACCTTGTCAGCAAGGCTACCACTGCCTGATGATACTTTGAATTGAATTTTAAGAGAATGCTGCCCCGTAGCAAGATTATTGTAACGAAGACTAAAAGTGCCATCACTACTCGTGCTAGAAGAAAGAATATAGTTATCATACCATATTTGAGTACTATCAATCTTGCCATATTTTGAATCAACCTTATACGTGAAAGTTTGCTCCTTGTAGATCCAGAGTGTATCCGTTTCTGCAACGTTGGTTAAATTAATGGAATATGATTGTTGGGGAGGGGTTATTGTTCGGAAATAGGTTTGAACCGGCTCATAGGTGCAACTCAAAATTGATCCAATCGCCAGGTAGAGGGTTAGAATATAAGCTTTTCTCATTCGCCCGCAAAAATCGATAAAAATTGTTATTCGAAGCAACTGACTGAGATAATTTGAAAACATTAAAATGCTTAGTTAGTTACTGCCCGCATCCGACCATTCACGTTCGTACTCGTTCAATCTATTCAATATCCCTCCTCATCTAACCGCGAAATTTAATCCAATATCAACTTAAACTCGTTGGCATAGTTTTTATTCCTACAAATAGGAAAATAGTCTGTGCATGAAAAAATACCAGCTCGGTGAATTCGAGGAAATCGTTATCCTTACCATTGGCGTGTTGTATAAAGAGGCCTATGGTGTGGCCATCAAAAATGAAATTCAGACACGGCTCTCGCGCCAAGTTAGCATGGGTGCTATGCATACTGCACTGGTACGACTTGAAGACAAAGGCTATATCAAATCATCCGCAGGTGAATCAACTGACGAACGAATGGGCCGGCCACGACGATACTTTGAAATCACAGCACTGGGTAAAAAAGCAATCGAGTATTCCAGGAACACCAGAGAAGAATTGTACAAATCAATTCCCAAAGTTGCGTTGAACTTAAAGATCGTAGGTAACTGAGCCGTGCAGAAAAATCAAACACCTCCCCGACTCTTCCACAGATTCTTCCGCTGGTATTGCCATCCGAAGCTGGTCGATCATATTGAAGGCGATCTGCTGGAAGACTACGGCGACCGCTTGAAAACGTCAGGGAAAAGAAAAGCTGATATTAGGTTTATAATAGATGTACTACTCCTCTTCCGCAGGCGCATTGTGCGGCCCATGGAAGGATCACACCACACAAACAATTACGGTATGTTAAAGAATTATTTAATCGTTGGATGGAGAAATCTTCTCAAGAAGAAAGCATATTCCGCCATCAACATCTTCGGACTAGGCCTCGGCATAGCATGCTGCCTGCTCATCTTTATGTATGTTGAGTATGAACGCTCATTCGATAATTATCACACCAAAGGTGATCGCATCTATCGCGTTATTCACGGCAATAAAAATCAATCAACTGACGAGTACTGGGTATGGAACAACGCGCCGATTGGTCCGGCGCTGGCCAGCAATTTTCCTGAAATTGATAAAGTAGTGCAGTTCTCCGGGCGCTCAGATATATTGCTGACGTATGGAGAGAAAATTTTCCAGGAAGAAGGTATTTTCTTCATGGACTCCACGGTGTTCGACGTATTCAGTTGGAAGCTACTGAAAGGAAATCCCAAAACGGCATTGGCTGCACCATACAGCATCGTGCTCACCGAGACGGCGGCCAAGAAATACTTCGGCGATGAAGAGCCGCTTGGCAAATCAATAAAGGGAACAGACTCTCCCGGCCGCGCCAACGCTGGTGACTATTTAGTTACTGGCGTTATGGAAGACGTTCCTGCCAATTCTCATTTTAAGTTTGACATGCTGTTATCGCTAAGTACATTTCGAAAGTCGATACCAGATATTTTTACGAACTGGGGCTATGTAGATTTCTACACGTACTTTCTTGTTAACGACAAATTTGACCGCGCCAGGTTCGAACAGAAACTTCCAGGCTTTATCGAACGGCAGATGAAAGATCCTAACAACCGATACGCCATTCAGATCGAACCATTAAAAGACGCCTACCTGCGAACACCAGCACAGCGACAACCTGGCGAAACCGGAAGCCTTGCCAATCTCTACATCTTCTCCATCATTGGTTTGTTCATCCTCGCCATTGCCATGATCAACTTCATGAACTTGTCAACGGCACGCTCTATGGAACGGAGTAAAGAAGTGGGCGTACGGAAATCGATCGGTGCCAATCGAAAGAGTCTTATAACACAGTTCCTCAGTGAGTCGCTCATCATCGTGTACTTATCAATGATGGTGGCTATTGTTATTGTAACACTGGCCATGCCCGGCATGATCAGCATCACAGGGCGTGCGTTAGACATTCAACAGTTTATCACACCACAAAATATTGGCATACTCGCGGGCATCAGTTTAGTCATAGCATTGGTGGCAGGTTCTTACCCATCATTCGTCTTGTCGGCGTTCAACCCGGTTATGGTGTTGAAGGGCATGAGCAAGTCGGGTAAAAGTGGTGTGGCCCTTCGTCGCGGATTGGTTGTATTACAGTTCAGTCTTTCCATCGCGCTCATTGCCGGAACCATGATTGTGTATTCGCAGATGAATCACATCCTGAACAAAGACATGGGCTTCGATAAAGAGCGCATGCTCATTCTCGATTACAATTACGACTTCCAGGTGAACCGCCAACGCGAAGCCTTTAAAACGGAGATGGAAGCCAACTCCGAAATTCTGTCCACTGCATTCACGCGCAGTGTACCAGGTGGCTACTATCCAAACGCTGGTACTGAAATACAAACGCCCGAAGGTAAAATGAATGGTAACGGCCAACCCATCTTTCAGGTAGGCATGGACTTCGTGAACCACTTCAACTTAAAACTTGTGGCAGGAAGATCCTATTCGCGCGATCACCCCGCTGATACCATCGGCAATCTTGTTATTAACGAGAGCATGGCAAAGCAATACGGGTACACTAACCCGGCAGACATCATCGGGAAAAAATACAGCCAGTGGGGACGCGAAGGTGAAGTCATTGGTGTGGTGAAAGACTTCAACTTCACTTCTTTACACAGACCCATCCAGCCTCTGTCTATGCCACTGGAGCCTTTCGCATGCCGGTACTTGTGTTTGAAAGTTAAGTCAGACAACATGACGGCGACAATCGAAAAAGTACATGCTATCTGGAATCGTATGGCGCCACACCGCCCGTTTCTGTATAGTTTCCTTGACGACGACTTCGCTAAGCAGTATCAAAAAGATTACAATTTCAGACAGTTATTTACCGTGTTCTCATGCCTGGCCATCTTCATCGCCTGCCTTGGTTTATTAGGATTGGCTACACATACAGCAGAGTTGAAAACCAAAGAGATTGGCATCCGCAAAGTACTCGGTGCAGACATCACCAGCATTGTGTCGATGTTGTCGAAAGATTTCGTGATACTGATTGTTGTCTCCATGTTGATTGCCACACCCGTTGCGTGGTACGTCATGAACAAGTGGCTGGAAAATTTCGCGTATCATATCAACATTCAATTCTGGACTTTCATTCTCGCCGGCCTCGCAGCCCTTATCGTTGCCGTTATCACGATTAGTTTTCAAGCCATCAAAGCAGCGGTGGCAAATCCTGTTAAGGCGTTGAGGAGTGAATGATTAAATAATTCAACGTTCCAGGTTCAACGTTGAACCTGGAACGTTGAACTAAACCGGTCCCACCTAAGTGCCTGCCAGAAAAGCAAAACCTTCTACTCCACACTCTCCACCTTGCGCAGCAAAGGGGGAGTGACAAGCGCAGCGATGTTGAGGGGGTAAGTAACCAGCACAAGGATAATGATCTTGCAAAAACATCCAGGTAAGTCACTCTCTCTTTTAAAGTCAAAAAATAAATAAAATCCGATAAGAGGTCTTACTACGATGATCTCACAGTATGCCTGAACCAATCTTTTACAATTGTTTTTAAAGCTGAATCTGAAGTATACCTTTTTATAGTTGGCACTTTCTTCTTTTCAAACATGAGTTTTCTAATTAGCTGTATGATTAATACACTAAGCATTTTATAAAGATTTCTAGTTGAGTAATTTGCTCCGGCGGCTAGCGACCAGATCTTTGTTCAATCAGCACAGAAGGTGAATAACCATACTGTTTTTTAAAAGCGTAAGAGAAGTGAGATAAATTTTCAAAACCAACTTCGAAATAAACATCAATTGGCTTCTTCTTTTTCTCAACAAACTGATAGTACGCCAACTCCAATCGCTTTTCAGTAAGCCACTTTTGAGGAGTAGATTTGAACGCTTTTTGAAAATCCCGTTTAAAGGTTGTTAAGCTTCGCCCTGTCAGGTACCCAAATTTTTCCAATGGCATATTGAACATGTAATTCTTTTCCATAAAGCTAATTAAATCAGCTTTGCCTGGTTGTTCAAAATTTGCCAAAAGACCATCAACACTTTTATCAATAATTCGGAGAATACTAATTGCCTCTGTGATTTTTAAAGCAGCTATATCCTCCGGAAATGTTCCTTCCATATCGAAATAAGGTATCAATGAAGCAAGGTAACTTTCCAGCAATGGATGATTGTTGAATCGAAGAATTTTCCTCACAGGTGAAGATTTCTGTTTTACATCAAGGTGAGTATAAAAACTTTTTAACCTATCCGTTGATAAGTGCATCGCTACTGATTTATGAGGCAGGTCATCTTTTGGATTAAGAATGATGGTTGCCATCTGATTTCTTGGTATTAAAAAAATATCGCCAGGATTGAATAAATACGTGCCTTCTGCCTTAACAATTTTTGTTTCGCCAGATATAAACCAAATCAACATATGATGATCGAACATTACCTCCGTGGTACATAGCCTTTCATTATAGGAGGATAGCTTGATATCAGGAGTTATGTATTTTGTTTGAAAATCCATCGTCGATATTTTATATACTAACCGCTAACTAAAAATACTAAACAATCTTAAACTCTACACCTGTTAAGCTCTCGCCCAACTTCCACAGCTTTTTAGCACTAACCTCATCCAGGGAGTAGGGTGATACTCCAGTTGATAGTGAAGAGTCAGGCAGATCCAACGCAGCAATATCTCCATCCTCGCAATAAACACCTCCCAAATCGTTAAGCATAGGGCTGGTAGCACACCAAACAGTAGTAGCTGCACCTTGCGGAATTGTTTTAAGACTGGCCGCTATCTCCGGGCGAATGTTCCCGCTATCATCAAGAATTCCCATTTGTTGAAACAATTCCAATGAAGCTTCCCTCGCTAAATCTGTTCCACCTACAGAACCAGGATGGACAGAAAAAGATCTTACGTTAAATTCCTTTGCACGATTATCCAGTTCTACTGAAAATAAATTGGTGGCTGTTTTAGATTGACCATACCCAAGCAGTGTTTCATATTCACGCTGTTCAAAATTCGGATCATCAAAATGGAACGAAGAAAAATGGTGTCCAAAAGAAGATAAGTTTACAACCCGGGCTCCATTTGCTTTTTTCAACGCGGGCCATAAGCGAGCTGTTAATTGAAAATGTCCCAGGTAATTTACGGCTAATTGCGATTCAATACCACGACTGTCTTTACGCAATGGCACCCACATAATGCCGGCATTATTTATTAGTAAATGAAGTGGTTTACCAGATGCATTGAATTTTTTCGCAAAAGCATCAATCGATTCAGGATTAGCCAGGTCTAGTTTTTCGATTTCAACGTGAGATAATCCTTCCAAATTAGTTTTGGCTTTTTCCAGATCCCTGACCAGAACAATTACATGGGCACCTCCTGCAGCAAGTGTTTTTGTGGTTTCTAACCCGATACCAACGTTACCCCCTGTGATGATCACATTTTTCCCGGTAATGTTGATGTTCTTTATAACATCGTTAGTCGTTGAATTTGCATCAAACCCTGATCCTAGTGGCTTCTGTAATGCACCTTGATAATTATTTGTTTTCATTTTAGTTTGTGTTTGTTTAATAGTTGTTTTTTGCTCAATCACTTGATTGATTTGTTAAGACAAAGCTATAGAGCAAAAATCCGCTCGACTTTGTTTTAAAGTCCTACTTCACTTTGTTTAAAAGGCCAGTACCAAAATTTGTCAGCTTTAACCAACTCTCCACCTTGCGCAGCAAAGGGGGAGTGACAAGCGCAGAGACGTCGAGGGGGTAAGCAATCGCGGAAAATTTCTCCAGCAAAACTCAATCGCAAGAACTGTGATGTGACGAAATGGTGATAGTAGCATTATAATAAGTAACTAAATATTAACTGTATGAGAATTACTTATCTGTTGCTATTGTCTATAATACTGATGTGTTGCACCCAGAAAGAAGCTGCGATTGAAAACCCACAAATAGTTGCTTTGATGTCTCCACCTCCAGCCATAAGCGAGGCCCCAGAGTCGATGGATATGCCTGTCAGTGATGATGTGCAGATAACGCAACGCAAGCTAATACGCAACGGGCGTATAGAGTTTCGTACGCAGGATGTAGCACGCACGAAAACAGAGCTATCGAAAATATGTGAGTCCTTACATGCGTATCTGAGCAATGAAACACAACGTGATACTAGAGAGATGTTGTCATACTCGCAGACGATACGTGTCCCTGAAAGCGGCTTCGATGAGTTGCTGACAAAAACAGAAAAGCTAGCGCAACACATTAATCATCGTAGTGTAGAAACTGATGATGTGACAGAAGAATACATAGACATAGAGAGCCGACTAAAAGCGAAGCGCGAACTGGAGAAAAGATATCTTGAACTATTGAACAAAGCGCAAAAGGTAGATGACCTGTTGCAGATAGAAACCGAAATGAGCAAAGTGCGTAGCGATATTGAATCGATGCAAGGCAGACTAAACTATCTGCGCAACCGCGTAGCGTACAGTACACTTAACGTAACATACTACGAAGAGAAAGTGGTTACGGCAGAGTTTGGTTTTGCTTCACAAGTGGTAACATCACTTGGAAGTGGATGGGAGGATTTCCTGGCGTTTGTTGTGAGAGCACTGGCAGCCTGGCCGATGGGACTTGTCGGTGTGATGATGGTGACAATCGGGATGAAGTATTGGAACAGAAGGAAGAAGAGATTAGCGACGAAGAGTTAAATCCAACACTCTGACCGAAATGCAAAACCTTCCACCCCACAACTCTCCACCTTGCGCAGCAGAGGGGGAGTGACAAGCGCAGCGATGTCGAGGGGGTAAGTAATACTAAGTAGTGACAATTACCCTTTAATGATTAGCCAATAACCATTGAATGACTTTGAACCTTGAACTAATAACCATTAACCCATCACTTTGAATATCTTTGCAGAAAAATATCGCATGCCTGAATCAACACAATGTCCCCAATGCCAGTCTCAATACGGATATCCTACCGGAACATCTATGATGTGCCCCGAGTGTGGCCACGAATGGAATCCTGAAGTACCTGGTGAACCAGCAAGCACTGCTAACGATGTTGATTCGTTGATCGTAAAAGATGCCAATGGCAATGTGCTACAGGATGGTGATACCGTTGTACTGATCAAAGACTTACCGGTAAAAGGTGCATCCAAATCGATTAAGGCTGGCACCAAAGTGAAAAACATAAAACTCACCAGCGGAGATCACAACATTGACTGTAAGATAGACGGCTTTGGCGCCATGGCGCTCAAATCTATTTACGTGCGGAAGGGATAGGTAATAGGGAGGTAATAGTTATCTGTTAATAGATTAACCGATAACTATTAACACTCAAACAATTTCCCAAGTGTCTGCCCGAAATGCAAAATCTTCCACCTCACAAACTCTCCACCTTGCGCAGCAAAGGAGGAGTGACAAGCGCAGCGATGTCGAGGGGGTAAGTAATTGTCAACATCCACCCTCCAATAATTTCAAAATACGTTTCGCTTGCCAGTCTTCTTTGTTTACGGGTTCAATAATGAGTTGGTCGCCTGGCGCTGCGTGTTTCAATATGGTAGATATATCAACCTTTATATGCTGAGGCTTCGTCCCTTCTTTACCTGGAAGATTTATTATTGCTCCGTTTCTTCTTAAATAAACATAGAAAGGAATTTGAATTGTGTCATCGGTTAAGGCTGCTCCTTTGATCAGTGTTAATTCACCTTTTGATTCAAGACTAAACGCACGGTAATCCAGCGGGTACCCGTCCAGCACCAGGGGATTGTCAAAAAATTTACCGACGGCTTTGGCGCTAATCACAAATTCACTGTCTTGCATCACCTCTTTTGCCCGGTCTGTGTTGCGTGGAGGGTTGATACCAAGCATGGCGCTGGCATCAAAATGAGTCTGGGCAGAAACAGGCAACGCCAATATTACGTTTAGCGATAGTACTACGATGGTCGATAACGTTCTTAAAAGTTTCATAAGTAAAATTGTTTTAAATTCATCTTATCTAAACTTACGCGTCCGATATGCCCATAGCTGTAAACCAATTGTAAAAAAAGTGTAAATGAATGTAAATTCCATTTTTAGAGCAGTCTTCCGAAAACAGTTTGCCATACTGTGCGGGGTTTTTGTTTTCATCGTTGTCATTTTCTTTACGGCATCATCATTTGTCAAACCTTCAACACATGACTCGTTTACTAAGCGTGTTAATTTATCCATCCGCGAAATTGGTCATCGCTTGCTCCTGGAGGCGGGTGATTCTACTTCACGTATCTTGCCGGTGAAGGAAATATCAGAAGGTGTTTTCCTGCTTGAGTTTGAAAATGAATTTGCCTTTAAGCCAGACACGCTGATGGCTCTCACCCAGCGATTGCTGACGAAAACAGGTTTGAAAGACTATACCGTGACAGTACACGAATGTTTCAAGCCCGAGATTGTATATGGTTTTCAGATGAGCACACCCGCTAATAGTAGTATCAAAGCTTGTAACGGCAGAAATCAGCCCGAGCGTTGCTATACCATTCAAATTGCATTCGCAAACTTCAACAATGAAAACATTAACTACGCATCGCTGCATTGGACTCTTACAGGCTTTCTGTTCTTCATCAGTATCGTATTTGCTGCTAAACACTTCGGCATAAATAAATCACGTGCAGGCAATAATAGAAATGAAGAACCTTCTGTTAGCAACGTCAACACAGTATTACCCACGTTAGGGAAGTTTACGTTCGACTATCATCATCAGAAATTGATATTGGGTAGCGAAGTAATTGTTTTAACTGACAAAGAATGTAAAATACTGGAATTGTTAAATC
>DATJHZ010000580.1:0-4879 GCA_035493595.1 Cyclobacteriaceae bacterium
GCCTTCTCCCATATTCTTAAGAATCAGTATAGACTTCTTATTTGTTTTCCATTGTTGCTCATAAAATTCTGGCTGGCCGATAGTATTCATTAAGTTAGCTCCTACAATGAGATCAGGAAATCCATCATTGTCTAAATCACCGGCATCCATAAGAAGCCATTTGCCTGATGGTTGCTTTTCAATATAAGATGAATTGAAATTTAGATCTCCTGAGTTTTCAAGATACACCAAAGTCTCTTGCGGTCTGTCTTTTAAGTTGGGATAGCTGGCAAGTATAGTCAGATCTATATCATTGTCTTTATCAAAGTCATCGGCTATTACTTTAGAGGCACCGTTGATTGGGAAGAAATATTTTTCCTCAAACTTATTATTTCCATCGTTGATCAATATTCTAACACCATGATAACTCTTGAAGACTTGTGAGAAATCACCATTATCACCATTTGTAGAAATAATATCTGGATATGAATCGTTATTGATATCTGCTAAAGTAAAATTGTTGGTTCCATAAACTGGAGGAAATTCTGCTATTAGTTTCTCTTCAAATTTCAGATCACCTTTATTCAGAAAAATAATGATTGATTCTCTTCCCTGGGAGAAGAGTGCTATGATATCAGGTTGCTTATCATTATTAAAATCGCCGATAACTGTTTTGATAGCTCCGGGAAGTTCTTTTATAATTTGCTCTTTAAATTTTCCTTTGAAAGAAATGTATAATGAGAGTTTACCATAATAGATTTTACCTAATGAGCCGAATGATGAAATAAGAAAATCTCCCTGGCCATCAGAGTTAAAATCATGTTTTGAAAAATGCACTGGTCGGATCAGGCTGTCAATGATTGTGTGGGAATTTCCAGCGGAGTCAATACTGATGAGTTCACCTTTTTTGTCTTGTGATGGATAGATATTTCCAATACCTAATGCAATGATCTCTTTTGTTTCGTGATTGAAATCAACATCTATGGGGATATTATTAATCCTGACTTTGTTCTCAGTTTTATTGTGCAGTAAAAAAAGTTCTCCCTGATCATTTCCGAGACAAAGCATTTTATCATCAGAAAAATATTTAACAAGCGTAAGATTGGGATTTAGATCTTTTGGAAGACCGATCAACGGTTGCTCTTTGAATTGACTTGTGATTTCTTTTGGCTCATCACTACTTATTTTTTCAAGTTCTGAAGGTGATGCTTCATTGTAATAATCTTCAATGGCCATCCAGTCGAATACGGAAATTGGCAGCGATTTATTAATCTCGCGTTGCATCACGGGCAGTACGCTCTTCCAACTTTCTTTGTTAAGTAATGAAGGATCAGGATGCAGATGGCAGCTTATACAGTACTTTTCAGACAGTTGCTTGCCTTTAATAGCTTGTTCAGAATATTGTCTTTCTGACGATGTACTCTGTTGGGAGTTACAAGCGGCAAGAAACAAAAAAGTACTAACTGAAAAATAACAGCTAAATAAACGCAATGACATTCGTTAAGTGATCAAGTACTGATTGGTCGTTTTCAAAATTTAGACTTTAAGAAAAACTTTCTGCCTGTACATGAAATATAAAAACATCCACTTTACCAGTACATAACAAATGGCAAATACTACTGCGTTGTAAGGATCGCCTACAATCTGCAATAGCCATTCAAAAAATCCTTTGGTAGCATAAGACCAATTTATGATTCGACCTGAAACATAGATTAAAATGGAGTTCATTCCGATAACTGTAAAGAAGAATGCCCAACGTTTATAACCCAGCACATCAATAACATAGTAGAAGAAGGCGAGGAGTAGCAAGCTCAGTCCACCAACGTGTAACACGAATGAACTTGACCAGAGATTTTTATTGATTGGGAAAATCAAATTCCATAATTGAGCCACGATTAGAAATACCACACCGATCAGCACCAGTCGAAGCGTTTTCTTTAATTGTGTAAGCGGACTGTTCTTTAATAGATTGCCCGCGTAGATTCCAAGTAACCCGGTGCTTATGGCTGGGATGGTAGAGATCAATCCTTCGGGATCGTGAATGGTGAGATAGAGTTTTCCTGGAATTATTAATCGATCTAGATAAGAAGCAAAATTTCCTTCCATGGTTAAATCACCCATAGGGAAGCCTGGTGCGGAATTAAAGAATAGCATCAACCAATAGCCAACAAGTAGTCCCCAAAACCAGATAATTTGTCCACGTTGTTGCGTATAGAGATAAATGATATTGGCAAACATATAAGCCAAACCTATCCGGCCAAGTACACTCGGGAAGCGCATCTCTGCTAATGGATGAAGTTTTAATCCGTTGTTATAAAAAATACCAATCAACACCAATACTAACCCTCGGCGGATGATTCGAAGAAGTAGTTGATTCTTATTGACTCCCTTTTCAAGAGCATTGCCAATAGAGTAGGGAGTTGCTACTCCGGCCATGAATAAGAATAGAGGAAAGATCAGGTCGTAAAAATGAAAACCATTCCAATCGGGATGCGTGAGTTCCAGGGCAATCATTTTCCAGAAAGGAGAGCCGGTAACTTCGGCCAGGCTGTTCACAATTTCTTCGGCGCCGAGGATCCAGAACATATCGAAACCACGAAGCGCATCAAGAGAATAAAGACGTTGTGAAGGAGCGACAGATGTCATAAAAAAAGGTTTAGAAGCACAGACCAAATTACAATTTTATTTGGCTGTTCTTCTAAAACCTTAAGTCATTTTACAAGAGAGGGATTTCAATTAAACTTCGAGAAGGAATCTGATGGGTAACACCATTCTTACCATCACTTTTCTATTATTCTGTTGTGCCGGAATCCAGTCTTTCATAAGGGAAACAACACGCAGAGCTTCTTCATCGCATTCTTTACTAACGCCTTTTATGATTGTTGCATTAATTACTTTTCCTTCGGTGTCAACTACAAAACTTACATAAACGGTACCATCAACCCCTATACGACGAGCCGTTGGAGGGTATCTTAAATGTCTTCCAAGAAATCTGCTCATTGCTTCCATGCCTCCTTTATAGGTTGCATTCAAACCTATAACTATTGTTGACTCTACTGGCTTGGGAGGTTCTACAACTGCTGGAGGTCCTTCAACCACACCTGGGCCATCGTTGAATGTTGGAGTATTATCGCCTGTAATATTGGGATCACCATCAGAGGGAGTATTGTGAATATCAATTTTGTCTATTTCTGCATCGTCTACTGGCTTGTCTGTTACAACAAACTTATTTCCATCAACTTTTTTAGGTGGAGTGGGGGGATCAGTTCTTTTTGGTTGAACAGGTTCGATGATAGGAGGAACGATATCAATTTTGGTTAATGGACCTTCGTCTCCAGGAATAACTTTTTCTATAGTTTTAAACGATGACGCTATAAAAGGAATTATAAAAAAGAGTAAGGCGGTTCCTAGTGACATCATAAAGCCCTTGTTTACATTTTCTGAATAGGCCTTTCTGATTGAATAAGCTCCATACTCTTTGTTCCGGTTTTCAAATACCAGGTCATCCCAACGTTTCGAGACTGCATTTTTGGTTTCCATACATGTAACGGTTTTAGGTTATGTGACTTTAAATTTCTCACCCCATAGGCAAAGCAATTCCGTTCAGCCATTTTAGCGGCTGTTTCTTTGGTAAGCTGTTGCGTTCAAAAGGTTTGTATGTCCTTATAAGCGCGGTCACATAGAAAAGTCACATCTTTTTATAAAATATTTTCGAGTCAGGAGAGAATCTGCATTCGTTGGAAACTCAGAAAGAAACGGGTTTTTGATCAATGACATCTTCCCGTAGAATTTTGTGCATCCATCTTTGATAAATAAACAATAACTTAATAGATCAATGTATAAATGTTAATCTATGTCCATTAAAGTAGCGATCCGTCATCAGATGTTTTATGAGTATGACCGACCCGTTAACTTATCTCCTCACACCTTTCGGTTAAGGCCTGCACCACATTGTCGTACACCCATTCTTGCGTATTCATTAAAGATTAAACCAGAGAATCATTTCATCAACTGGCAACAAGATCCTTTTGGTAATATGCTCGCTCGTGTAGTCTTTCCAGAGAAAACTACAAAGCTTCATTTTGAAGTTGAGGTGCTTGCTGATATGATTATTATTAATCCATTTGATTTTTTTGTTGAAAAGTATGCTGACGATTTTCCGTTCGCCTATCCACATCAACTTCAAAAAGAATTAACACCTTACTTCGAGATTACAGAACAAGGTCCGTTACTTCAGCAGATGGTGCAATCAATAGATCTCTCGAAGAAACCCATCATAGATTTTTTAGTTGAACTCAATCAACTGGTTTGGAAAAATACAAGCTACACTGTAAGACTTGAACCTGGTGTTCAAACCTGTGAACAAACCTTGAGTTTGAAGAGCGGCTCATGTCGTGATTCAGGTTGGTTGTTAGTTCAGTTGCTCCGACATCTTGGATTAGCAGCACGTTTTGCCTCTGGTTATCTTATCCAGCTTAAAGCTGATACAAAAGCACTTGATGGGCCTTCGGGCACAGAGAAAGATTTTACAGATCTTCATGCGTGGGCCGAAGTATTTATTCCGGGCGCAGGTTGGATAGGACTTGATCCTACTTCAGGATTGTTCGCAGGTGAAGGGCACATTCCATTATGCTGCACACCAGATTCAGTAAGTGCGGCACCTGTTACTGGCATGACCGATGTTTGTGAATCTACCTTTACGTTTTCAAATGACGTATTCAGAATTCATGAAGACCCACGTGTAACCAAACCCTATACGGATGAGCAATGGGCTACGATCATGGCGCTTGGTAACAAAGTAGAAGAAGATCTTCAACGAGGTGATATGCGCCTCACCATGGGAGGGGAGCCAACATTTGTTTCTGTTGATGACATGGAAGCCACGGAGTGGAACACAGGT
>DATJHZ010000581.1:0-22018 GCA_035493595.1 Cyclobacteriaceae bacterium
GTTACCTTTGCGTCCTCAATTACGGAAAAGGCCATTAAACAGCCAAATTCGTAGATGAGGAAGGGAAGATTCCGTAGCTCAGCTGGTAGAGCAATACACTTTTAATGTATGGGTCCTGGGTTCGAATCCCAGCGGGATCACGTTTTAGAACAAAAGAATACGCCTTGGTTTCCAAGGCGTTTTTTGTTTCAGGAGAGCGTGCCAAGTGCTTCACTTGAGCACGGTCGGATGAAATAAAAAATGATGAGCGCAGCGAGGCATATTCTTTGTTCCTCTCACACAATCAATATTCTTTTCAAAGGAAAATTTAATCCTGGAAATAGAATCATGAAAGCAATTTGATCCGTTACATTGGCATTGAAGAAATTCTAATCCAAGAAAACACATTTATGAAAAAGACCATTCTCATTATCGTTCTGGTAGGATTGCAATTAGGTTTGCATGCTCAAACAACAACGGCTGAAACCAACTCCATCACAGAGCCACGTAAATTCTACCTTGGCTTTAGTACCGGTATAAATCAGGGAACAGGTCTCATTGGTCCAACAGTAGAGCTACAGATGATTAGAAACCTGACAGTTTTTGGAGGTGCAGGGCTTGGATCGTGGGGTTCAAAAGTTACCGGCGGGTTAAAGTATTACATTAATTATCCGGGAAACTGGGCTTTCGGTATTGGTTACTCTCACGCAACCGGCGTTAATGATGTCACCGTAAATTTAGCTGATGGATTTATTGAAGGGCAGTCAGGACAGCAAAAGACAAAATTCAAATTACTCCCTTGCAACACTGTAAACATTTCAGCAACGAAATACTGGCTATTAGGTAAACAACAAAAGAACCGCATGCACCTCGAGTTTGGTTACGCTATTCCAACATCGGATAATCGCTATGAAACTGCTGTAACACTCACGGACAAAGGTCAAAATTTTATGAAAATTTTGCAGCCAGGTGGCCTTATCCTTGGCGTAGGATTTAGTTTTGGTTTGTAGTTAAAAACCCACCCTATACTCTTTCGAATAATGAAAATTTAGTGAGATCGTAAAATCAATTTTGAAAGTCTATTTACGTTGAAGACAAGTTTGTCTTATCATCATGCTGCCCAACAAAATGTAGTACTTGAATTTTTGCGTGAAGAAATTCAAACAAATTGCTAGCACCCTCCTAATAACTTCAAAATACGTTTCGCTTGCCAGTCTTCTTTGTTCACGGGTTCAATAATGAGTTGGTCGCCGGGCTCGGCGTGTTTCAGTATGGTAGATATATCAACCTTTACATGCTGAGGCTTCATCGCTTCCTCACCGTCAAGTTTTAGTATCGTTCCGTTTCTTCTTAAATAAACATAGAAGGGAATCTGCACTGTGTTGTCAGTTAGAGCTGATCCTTTGATCAGCGTTAATTCACCTTTTGAACCAATATTAAACGTACCGTAATCCAGCGGGTATCCGTCCAGCGCCAGGGGGTTGTCGAAAAATTTACCAACGGCTTTAGCGCTAACGACAAATTCATTGTCTTGCTTCACTTCATTTGCGCGCTCTGTAATGCGGGCGTTGAGCATGGTCTTGAGATCAAAAGTAGCCTGGGCAGAACCAGGCAATGCCAATGTTACGGTTAGCGATAGTACTACGAGGGCCGATAACGTTCTTGAAAGTTTCATAAGTAAAATTGTTTTAATATCATCTTATCCAAACTTACGCGAACAACGTGCCGATAGCGGTAAACCAATTGTAAAAAGAAGTGTAAAAGAATGTAAATTCTATTTTTAAAACGGTGTTCAAGAATCAGTTTGTCATACTCTGGAATTGTTAAATCGAAATTTTGGAGAGCTTACTTCTCGCGAAGATCTCATTCAGCAAGTATGGATAAATGAAGGTGTCATCACGGGCCGCAGCCTCGACATGTTTGTTTCAAAGCTCAGAAAAAAATTATCTAAGTCGATTTTTGGTGAGCAACGAGCGCGTTTCCATCAGAGTCCTCTGCAAGCGACACTGATGGGTAATAATTCTGTCGTAATGACTTTTATTCTTCGTTGGTGTTAAAGAGTGCAGTATCAGGTGACCACCAATCGCTTTATTTAGTATCTGAATCTATAGAAAGTAAAAGATACTATCAAGCCTTGGACACTTGCTAAGATTACTTTTGAAAATGGCTTGTTTGTGCATATGAGTCTTGGTAACTTCTTTTCACGAGAAGCCGCAGAAAAACGATATTATCTCCACACAAGGCCTCGAATGGGGCTGGCGGAGATTTCATTGATGATTACTGCTGAAGAGCACACAGAACTGCATCAGATTCGAAAGCAGATTGCTTCTACCCACGTTGGATTTTTTTTGCAATTTCAACTACGACAAGTATCTTGTTACAGAGAATAAAACTTTAGATAATAAAATATTTTAAAATTGAGTAAAAGAACGATCAAAACTAGAATCGGCGTAAAATAATAACTCAAATAAACCCTCCGAAAATGAATTGGCTAAATTGTTTTAGTAACGAACGCTTTGGCGTTCAAGAAGTGTCGAGAAGTGCACGTAGTCAATATGAACGCGACTATGATAGAATCATTTTTTCATCTGCATTTCGCAGATTACAAAATAAGACTCAAGTTTTTCCTTTACCTGAACACATCTTTGTTCATAACCGATTAACACATTCGCTTGAAGTGGCAAGCGTTGGAAGATCTCTGGGAAATATTATTGGAAAGGAATTGGTCAAATTGCCATCTATTAAGAAAGATGATGCTGCAAGAAAATTTTA
Source organism: Cyclobacteriaceae bacterium (assembly GCA_035493595.1). Taxonomy (GTDB): domain Bacteria; phylum Bacteroidota; class Bacteroidia; order Cytophagales; family Cyclobacteriaceae; genus DATCRE01. The sequence goes on from DATJHZ010000581.1 coordinate 2,752, forward strand.
CCGAAATCAACTTAAAAATGTAATAGCTGCTGCCTGTCTCGCCCACGATTTAGGTAACCCAGCATTTGGCCATTCAGGTGAAGAGGCTATATCAAAGTATTTTATTGATAAACAAGGAGACACATCTTTTGTCAATCAATTCACGAAGGAAGAGTGGAAAGACTTAGTGACTTTCGAAGGAAATGCAAATGCCCTTCGAATCGCAACAAAACAATTCAAAGGTCGGTTACCAGGTGGCTTTCGTCTTACATATTCGACGCTATGTGCTATTCTAAAATATCCTTGTGAGTCCGTTGCAAGTAAAGGTAAGAGCGGTCCAAAGCATCTTTCAAAATTTGGTTTTTTTCAAGACGACTTAGATGCATTTTCAAGTATAACCTCAAAGGTTAATATGATCCAAGAATCCGTAGCGCCGATAGTTTACAAGAGGCATCCATTTGTCTATCTAGTCGAAGCCGCAGACGACCTGTGCTACACAATAATTGATTTTGAAGACGCGCATCGACTTGAAATCTTAACAACTGAAGAAGTCGAAACCCTTTTTATGGGATTAATTAAATTGAACAAAGATGAAGATTTAAAACACGTAAAAAAGGTCCGCAGCCAACTTAGAGAAGACCCAAATGAATTGATAGCATATTTAAGGGCGAAGACAATAAATTATTTAACTATTGCCGCAGCTGAGACATTTATAAACAATAAAAATGTAATAATTAAAGGTCAATTTGCCTCAAGCCTTATAAACGCCATTCCAAAAGCACAACCAATTTTAAAAGAAATAGAGAGGATATCTACTGAAAAAATTTATAATCATTCAAGTGTTGTCAAGATAGAGTTGGCTGGCTTTAAAATCATGTCCGGATTAATTCAAGATTTTGTTGAAGCTGCATTAATACCAAAAGACGATCGGAAGACCAGGCATAAAAAGATACTGAAATTATTACCCAAACAGTACAATTTTGATGAAAAACAAAAGCCTTACCAAAAAGTGATGTGCATTTTAGACTACATGTCTGGTATGACAGATGTCTATGCGCTGGAGCTTTATCGTAACATCCGCGGTATAGAAATGCCATCAATTTAAATAATCTTCTATGGAAGCGTTTGATTTATCTTCTGAACCAATGTTAGAGGTGCTAATAGCCAAAGGCATCACAAATTTTTTTCACGCGAACACAGTCTTAACGTCATATACTTTCTTAGAGCATAGCAATCTATTATCACGTAAATTCATTGAAGACAACGAACTAAGACAAACGCCACAGTATACCGATGATATTGATAAAAAGTATAATATCTACAATGATATTTTTATGGACACCGTTGACATCCATGAACGTGCAAGACGTAGAAACAACTATGGACCGATACTTTTCGTATTTCCCTTAAATATATTATCCACTCTTAAAATTTCGTTTGTAAGATTCACTAAGAAAAATCCTTCAAAATGGAATGATGATGATCTGCCAACTGATAGGTATTTTCATTCCGTTGAAGAATTTAAAAACGGTTATTCAAAAGGAAATTTTGACACAATGATGATAATACCCAATAGAGATAAGCTTCCTCTATTAAATACATTAGATCAAGTTATTTTTGACAAGCCTGAAATGCATTGGAAGGATAATGGAAAAAACCTTACTGATGAGGCTGTTGAGTATTTAAAGGCTGCGGCTGTTAACGGGGGACTAAGTAACAAAGGCATTGGTATTAGATTCCGTAAATGCGATGCTCGAATTTGTAACTGTTTTAATCAGTATATAGCGATTAATAACCATGGAAAGATTATTGAAATTTTTAGATATGTCCCCTAAAATTTATTTTCATGCCATTTGAACCTGAAAAAATTACTAAGGCGCACGTATTACAAGCCATAGAAAAAATAGAAAGCGAGAATATAGTTCTGGAGGCTTCTACTGGTTACGACGTCTCTATCAACAACAAACTCTATCCACCCAAAGACATCTTAAGGTATGCCCATCAAATAATGAATGGTGAAAAGGCTTGGTATCCTTCAGGTGGCGAACCGACTAACCGATATTTAAAGAAGCTCGGATTTGAAGTTATTAAGAAGATTAATTCTGTCGATCAAGAATATGAATCAAACTATTGGTGGGTTTGTCAGGGTGCAAACTATAATACTGAGTTCGACGAAAAACTAATTAAAGCTCCCGATGATAACATCCATCATCATAAAAGACTTCGAGAATTACAAAAGGGCGATTGCATAATTCATTACGCCAATGGTTATGTTATGGCAGTATCGAAAGTAATTAAGAGATTTGAATTAAAAGTTATCCCTGGAAAAAATGGAAACGAGCCATGGCTCATCGTAAAGGTTGAATTTCAGAAAATCAACATGCCGATTGAAATTCACGATGTACGTGAGAGACTTCGGGATCATACCAATTTATTGCCAAAGCAATATTCTCCGCTAGACAAAAATGGAAACGTCAACCAAGGTTATCTATTTCAATTTACTAAAGAAGCATATGATTTACTTATAGAAGGAATTTATCCTGATGATATGAAATACTATGTAGTGGGTACTTTTTGGAATGATTACAATCCACAAGATCAAACAGATCGGTTCGTAACCAATGGCATTTGGGAGAACGGCTATGAAGATAAGTTTATTGAACAAGTAAAAAACGTCCCCGAAGGAAGCTTAATTGCCATTAAGACAACAATCAAACAGGACGACAAAATGATTATCAAAGCACTGGGAAGCGTTTATCGAAATTCTCGTGATGGAAAAACTCTGCACGTCCAATGGAATAAAGATTTCACGCCATTTAAGGTTGATTACTCGGGAGGTTATTGGGAAACAATCAAAGAAGTAACTAACACCGACCATATACAGGATATTTTTTTTCACAACTATAGCATTTCTAACACTCGAATAATGACCATAAATCCTTTAAACACTATTCTATATGGGCCACCAGGAACGGGAAAGACCTACAACAGCATTGACAAGGCTGTCGAAATTGTTCTAGGCCAGTCATTGGATAACCACGCATCAAATAAGAAGGAGTTTGATCGCCTTCGTAAAGAAGGTCAAATCGAATTTGTTACTTTTCATCAGAACTATTCATATGAAGACTTTATGATTGGCCTTCGGCCAGACCCAGATAATTCTCAATTGAGATTTATTCCTTATAAAGGTGTTTTTTATCAACTGTGTAAACGAGCTAGAGACAATTATGAAGCATCGAAATTACAAAGTGCTGTAAAATCGTACGAGACACTTGTAGATGAGATGCAAGGAAAAATTAGCGATGAACAACCCCTAGAATTTAAAACGGTCCGAGGAAAACCCTTTTGGATAACTGACTATTCAGATAAAACTCTGTACTTAAAGAAGTCCACAGGAAGCGAAATCCATACTTTAAGTGTATCTACTTTGATTGATATTGCAGAGGGAAAGCGAGAAATGGTTTCTGGTTTATCCGTTTACTATTATCCAATCGTGGAATATCTTCGCGCCAACCGTCAATCAACTGGTACCAGTGAAGAGCTTAAACGTTATGTTGTCATAATCGATGAGATCAATCGTGCTAACATCTCCAAAGTCTTCGGCGAATTAATCACGTTACTTGAAAGCGATAAACGCCTTGACCAAGAGAATGAGCTAAAGGTCACCCTTCCAAATGGTGAAATTAATTTCTGCCTTCCTCCTAATTTATATATAGTCGGAACTATGAATACCGCAGACAAATCAATTGCTTTGATTGATGTTGCTTTGAGGAGACGTTTTGAGTTTGAAGGCAAGTATCCTAATACAAACGCCATCGACGACCCTTCAAAACGACAACTTTTGTCTCAACTCAATGCAGCCGTTTTCGAACAGAAGAAATCAGCTGACTATTTAATAGGTCATGCTTATTTCATGAATGAAAGCACAGTCACAGAAACCCTTCAGAAGAAAATAATTCCGTTACTAACCGAATACTTCTCAGGCAAAACAAAAATAGTAGAGGATTGTTTCATTGGTACGAATTGGAGGGTAACGTACAACACTTCTACTTATATGTGGGAAATCAATTCATTGAAAATATAAATGAATCCAATTTTTGAATATGGTGAATGGTTAAAGGTTGCTAACAACGGTGAGTTAAAATCTCATCTTCGTAACATTTGGCATCAAAGAAGCATTGGGCAAGAAGAAAAGGAATCAATTGAAGGAATAGACAATCACTACCAACCCTTCCTGCAATTTGATGATGACATGATCCGCGCGAATAACTACGTGGGCTTCATTCAAAATGGAAATGAGTTGATTGAAATTTACCCCAAAGTATTCAAGAATTTATTGCCGACTGATAAAGCGCTAATGCTCCGCCATATATTCTATTGGTTCAGCTATTGTCGCAAATGGAGATTTCCCTTCACACAAGCCTCCCTAGAACCCAATTACATTGACAAATTTCCCGAACTGATCATTCATTTGATAGCAACACAGTTTTTAGAAACCGTGTCTGAACGACCATTGATGCAGTACCAAATACAAGAGGAGTCATTAACTACACCACGCGGCAGCATTAATTTTTCACGTTATATCAATCAAAGTGCAAGCAAAGGCAATTTCCATAAACTCGAATGCGATCATGAACCCTTTCTGTTCGACAATAAAGTAAACCGCGTCATTAAATACTGCACCCGTCTACTCCTTCCACAAACCAGTTTATCTGAAAACCAAAAATTACTTCGGGAAACACTTTTCATTTTAGATGAGGTAGAAGACATACCTTATTCATTGAACGATATCAGCATCATCTCACTCAATTCGTTTTATGATGATTACAATCTTATTATTGACCTCTGCAAAACAATAATAGAGCAGCAGATCTACTCAAACCACACGTATGATTTGTCGCAATGGTGTTTACTATTTCCAATGGAGTACATCTTTGAGGACTTCGTCGCAGGTTTTTTACAAAAACACTTTTGTAGTCAATGGCATGTTGAATATCAAAAATCCAATGCCTACTTAACGACGAAGCCAGAAGCATTCCAAATGCAGCATGACATCTTCCTAACTTCCAGGGATGGTTCAGAGAGAAAAATAATAATTGACACAAAATATAAAATCAGAGATTATTCAGACACTGACAAGAAGAAAGGTGTTTCACAATCAGACCTATATCAAGTGGTAAGCTATGCATACCGAAGAGGTGTAAGCGAAGTAATTTTAATTTATCCCAACGCCTCCGAAGAAATCAAGTCAATAGATACGTTTGACATTCCATCGGGCTTTGAAAGTAATCAGATAATTCACGTAAAGGTGGTTGAAGTACCGTTTTGGTCATTGGCTAATTTCACATCACTTGATGAGAATTTGAAATCTATGTTTAAATCCCTTATGAAGATGAATTCCAGATGATTTTTCTAGAAATCGAAGTCAGAGATCAAAATCGATTTTTTTATAGTCACAAAATTAGTGATCAGAAGTTGCTGAGTACCTAGTACGTTTCAATCAAAGTTCATCAGGAGGAGTTGACAACTTATCTTCCTGAGTAAAATCAATCCCAAAATCAAGTAAATCCTTCGGATGTATTTTCAACATTTTTGCAAGTTTGATTATTGTTGAAAGCTGAGGCTCACGCTTTCCATTTTCGTATTTAGAAATATTGCTTTCATTTAATTCTGACACATAGTCTGCCTCCAACAAAGAAAGACTCCTTGATTCTCTGATCTTTTTGAGATTAGCTCCAAAAAGCTTTTTTATACGGGCAAGTTCCTTTTCCGACATTGAGTGGCATCATAACAATTCGATTAAAAGTCCCCGGTTTCAGTAAAAAATTCACGGTCGTATAAGACCGTGCACTGAAAAGTTTAACTATATTTGAGTGTAATCAAGGTTCAAAAGCAGAAATAGTATAGAACAATAGATATAATTTAGCGAATTCTTCGATAAGTAATTATCGGGAGCAGTCGCACTTAGCGTCTCGTCTGGAAAACTGGTAATTTTCAAACAAGCACGAGGCAATGAGTGGAATGCTCACGTCAATGATATTGGCGTTGGCTCACTTATTGTGCTCGGGTATACCAGTACCTCCAGACAGTAAGTTGAGTTCCACGCCATAATTTTTGGGCATAATTTCGAACTCCCCTTTCATTAGACGCTCATAGTTTTACTCTTAACAGTAAACAATAATGAGTCGATCAGAACAAATCTTCTTACTATGCAAGAGACCTCCAAGTTAAACTAATGGAGTCCATCTCAGTGTATGCTAGTACTCTTCTTCTGTACCGGACCATCACCGAATTCTTTTCTAATTCCAGCAGATAAAAAAACATTTATTCAAAACCCGAATGGAGCCAAGACCCGAATTTTTCAAACTCGATGAAATAGACCTGAAAGTATTATTCTGGTTAATCGATCATGTACAACCTGGCACTGTTAAAAGCTGGATCGAATTCATTGCAGAAGATTACAAGCAAAAACGTTCAATAGAAATAGATGTAGAAAAACTATCGAGTGAAATTAAGAATAGGTAGTGGCAATGCCGCTAACCTAACCCATCTCCCTACCCCACTCAATCACCTCTCTAAACTTCGCCTTGCGCCAGAGTATTGTATTCTTCATAACACTCTACTGTCAGAATTTGAATGCGCTGGTGATTCATTTTACACACTGCCATTTTGACCATGGGTAAATTTGACCTTGGGTTCTCCTTGGGTTCTTGTTGAGTCGTTGTTGGGTGCGTACTGGGTGGGCAATACATGGGTTACCGGGGCCTGTTGATTACTCAATCGGAAATTTTGTCATGAAAAACATGTTGAAAAAATTCATGAAAAAATTTAGCCCACATGTTGGGTGTGGTCTGCCCCTCTACTTTTGACATATCAATAGCGCATTAAAATGTTTACTCAATCTATTATTAATCTAAAATTTAAAAAGTTATGTCTAAACTTGAATTGAATGCACCAGCAATGAAAGATAACGACACAAAAAGAATTTCTCGTCTCACTGCAATTTTAACCCAGCTGCAAACGAAAAAAATACTGACTTCAACAACGCTTGCTGAAAAGTTTAACGTAAGCGTAAGAACAATCTATAGAGATATTCGAGCATTGGAACAAGCTGGTGTACCTATAATAACAGAAGATGGAAAAGGATATTCTCTAATGGATGGATATAGAATTCCGCCAGTCATGTTTACCGAAAATGAAGCAAATGCTTTAATCACGGCTGAACAATTAGTACTAAAAAACAGAGACAGTTCTCTTATTAAAGAATATACCGAAGCTATTAATAAAATAAAATCCGTTTTGCTGTATACAACAAAAGAGAAAGTTGAATTATTAGCCAATAGAATTGCCGTTAGCCCTGCCATACCCAATACAAACACAAGTGATTCTCTGACGTTAATCCAAGATGCCTTGACAGCCTTTAAAGTTTTGAATATCACCTATCAGTCAGAACACAAAAACGAAATAACAGAACGGAAAATTGAACCTTTCGCATTCTATTATAACCTGCAAGAGAGCTGGACGCTTATCGCGTATTGCAGATTAAGAAAAGATTACAGAATGTTTCGCTTAGGCAGAATTTTAAAAATTGAACCTCTTGATTTGAACTTCACACCTCACAAACTAACCTTAAAGGAATATTTAGACAGTAAAGAGAAAAACTTTCACAACCCCTGACACACCCTTGTCATAGTGCCATTTTACTTTTGTTTCATCAACAGTTAAAACAAAGAAAATGAGAAACATGAATTTAGTATCACTAAGAATTATCACCGCAGACATCAAACGCCTGGTTCAATTTCTGGAGAAAGCTACTAACCTACCCGCCAAATGGGCTACGGACGACTTTGCAGAAATTGTTACAAGTTCTTTTACATTGGCCATTGGCAGCACGCGCACGTTGAGCTTTTTCGGTGAGAACATTGCACAAGCTGCTAACAACAAAAGTGTGATTATAGAATTCCGTGTAGAAAATGTAGATGATGATTATGAGAGAATTAAAGATCTAACGAGTGAGATTGTTCAGAAGCCTACAACAATGCCATGGGGAAATCGCTCTTTATTATTTCGCGATCCAGATGGCAATTTAATTAACTTCTTTACGCCAGTCAGTCCGGAGGCTATCAAGAAATTTGCCTAACAAAAAAGCGAAGCCTCAGATAAAAAATCTGAGGCTTGTTAATTTCATTTTAACACAGATTGAAGGCTAGTTCAATGAACTCCGATACTCCTGCGGAGACAATCCTACATATTGTTTAAACACCCTGCTAAAGTGCTGAGGATATTTGAATCCCAGTGCATAGGCAATTTCGCTCACTGATTTTCTGGTATCAAATATTTTCTCCTTGGCCACATCAATCAATTTAAGTTGTATAAACTCGTGAGCCGATTTTCCTGTCTCTTTTTTTATCAGGTCGCCAAAATAGTTTGCAGACAGGTTAAGTTCACCTGCACAATACGCAACTGATGGCAAGCCTATTGTCTGCGGTTTGTCTGATGTAAAGAATTCTTTGAGCAAGTTTTCAAACCTTTCCAAAATTCCTTTGTTAGTATTTTCGCGTATGATAAACTGGCGATCATAAAATCGTACGCAATAGCTCAAGAGTAATTCAATGTTTGTTGTGATCAACGTTTTGCTATGCTTATCGACAGCATGCTCTAGTTCAAATTTGATTTTTTCAAAACAGTCCAGAATCAAGTTACGCTCACGTTCCGACACGTGAAGTGCTTCACTCACATTATAGTCAAAGAAAGTATAGTCAGCAATAGTACGCCCCAGCGAAGTGCCTCGAATTAAATCGGGATGGAAAACAACTCCATGACCTTTTGGTTGATATAACTCTTCGCTCGTTTCAATGCCTGCCATTTGCCCTGGAGCAATAAAAACAAGAGTGCCCTCCTGATAATCATATAGATTCTTTCCATACCGCAGATCTCCACACTTTACATCTTTCAGCAAAACTGCATAGAATCCAAAGTAGCTTCGTCTTAACTTTCGTGGCGCTGCCTTTGAAAAATCAATCACACTTACCAGCGGATGCAGCGTCTCGTGATTGTTGAATACGTTGTATTGACTGACGGTATCAAACTTCAATATCTCTTCCATAAAATTTGATTTGGTATCTCAAAATTAAGCGCTTATCAGGTCGATTCCTTGCTTGCAGGAGTCAATCAGTGAAATTGGTTAGTAAACCTGTAATCTGTATACGTCTTAAGCTCTAAAGTGGTGACACATTTGTACTATGAATAGGTCGGTGAATCAGCCGTCATGATTGGCAACTATGTCCTGCACCAATATTGTCACGTCGAAAATAGCTAACGGTAAAAAGATTTGACTAGAAGAATTCTTAAACAAACATACTAATATGAAAGCATCAATGATTGGACTTTGCCTTTTAATAGCAACCGTACTGTCGTCTTACGGCCAAGACTCCGTTACCAAAACCAATAGCAAATCAGAACAAGAGATAATTGATCTCTCCAAAGAAAAATGGCAATGGATGGCAGATAAGAATGTAGACAAACTTGCTACTCTCTTTCACGATAAGGCAAAATTTGTGCATATGAGTGGAACCTGGAAGAAGGACGAAGAACTCGACATTATTAAAACCGGAAGCATCTGGTATAAGAAAGCTGATGTTCATGATGTTGCTGTTGAAGTGGTGGATGATACCGCCATCATTTGGAGTCGCATTACACTAACGGCTTTCGTTCGGGGCAATGATGTAGTGACTGAGTTTACAGTAACCGAAGTCTATAAAAAACAAAAGAAAGATTGGAAGTTGTTAGCCTTGACCTTTAGCAGTGTGCGGGATACTCATGTTATCAAACATTAATCGAATTCAATTGTAACTACTAAAATCAATTTTATGAAATCTACAATTCTTGGACTCTTTATTGTGTTTGCGAGCGCGCAAATTTTTGCGCAAGGTTCTGTAAGCGATCAGGAAGTTATTAAGCTCTCCAAAGACAAGTGGCAGTGGATGGCAGACAAGAACGTAGATAAACTGAAAACGCTGTTTGATGACAAATCAGTTTTTGTTCACATGGGTGGTTCCTGGGGTAAAGAACAAGAACTCAATGTCATTCAAAGTGGAGGAATTCATTATAAGAAGGCGGAGATCCATGAAGTATCTGTGAACATCATTGACAACACAGCCATCCTGTTGAATAGAATCACCTTGCTGGCTGTGGTTGGCGGAAATGAAGTAACAAATCCGTTTACAGTGACGGAAGTTTATATCAAGCAAAATGGAATGTGGAAGTTAGGTTCGCTTTCATTCACCAGATTACTTACGCCCAACAACTAATTGCTTTCTCATGACACAAATGCTATTGATGTTGACTCTTTTGAGTTGTGTGTACTCATCTACAGAGTCTGTTGAAAGCGATACCACAACTCAATTGACTATCGACCCAAACAAAACACTGATTGTGTATTTGTCACGCACGAACAATACAAAAGCAATCGCCGAGATTATTCAGAAAAATGTTGGTGGAAAATTAGTGCAGCTTGAGTTACAAACTCCATATCCTGAAGACTATAAAGCAATTGTTGCACAGGTTGTGCAGGAGAATGAAAACGGATTTCTTCCGCCACTCAAAACAAAAATCGATAGTATTGAAAAATATGATATTGTATTCGTGGGCTTTCCTACCTGGGATATGAAATTACCGCCACCCATAAAAAGTTTTTTAAAGCAATATGATTTAAGTGGAAAAACCATTGTGCCCTTCAATACAAACGCAGGTTATGGAATTGGAAGCAGCTTTACTAAAGTGAAAGAATTATGTCCCAACAGTACAATTGCTGAAGGCTTTTCAACAAAGGGTGGTGTGGAACGAGACGGAATCTTTTTTGTGATAGAGGGTGAGAAAGAAAAACAAGCAAACCAGGAAATAAAGAATTGGTTGAAAAAAATTAAGATGATAAAGTAAAAATGGAAACAGTAAAATTAAACAACGGAGTTGAAATGCCCCTGCTGGGTTTTGGTGTATTTCAGGTGCCCGATCTAAATGAATGTGAAAGAAGTGTCTATGACGCAATCCAGGTAGGCTATCGTTTAATTGATACAGCTGCCTCCTATCTCAATGAAGAAGCAGTCGGCAGAGCAATTAAAAGAAGTGGTGTTCCACGCGAAGAACTCTTCATCACTACAAAGCTTTGGCTCCAGGATGCAGGATATGAAAAGACAAAAAAAGCATTCGAGAAATCATTGAAGAAACTTCAACTTGATTATCTCGATTTGTATCTGATTCATCAGCCCTATAATGATGTTCATGGTGCCTGGCGAGCTATGGAAGAACTTTATGAGCAAGGAAAAATAAGAGCTATTGGTGTAAGTAATTTTCAACCTGATAGAGTAATGGACTTAATTTCTTTTAACAAGATTGTTCCGGCAGTTAACCAGGTAGAAACCCATCCATTCCATCAGCAAATTGAAGCCCACAAGTTTCTTCAGGAGAATGGGATTCAACATGAGTCATGGGGGCCTTTTGCAGAAGGAAAGAATGATCTGTTCAAAAACCAATTACTCGAATCCATCGGAAGGAAGTATAACAAGTCAATTGCACAGGTAGTAGTTCGATGGCTAACACAGAGAGGAATTGTTGCCATTCCAAAATCAGTTCGCAAAGAAAGAATGGAAGAGAACTTCAATATTTTTGATTTCCGATTGAACGATGATGACATGCAATTAATTCAAACGCTTGATCAAAAAGCAAGTGCCTTCTTCGATCATCGTGACCCTGCTATCATCAAATGGCTTGCCAGCAGAAAACTCGATTTATAATAACACTTACACAGAACTTAAAACACACACTCTCCCAATGAAAACACTATCAGTCGGAATTACGTTGCTTCATTTCGCGTGTTGCTTACATGCTCAACAAACTGCACAGCAGGGCACGGGGCCTGAAGTTAAAACTGCATCCGGAATTGTGCGCGGCGTCACCGAAGGAGATGTCTCAGTTTTCAAGGGCATACCGTATGCGGCACCTCCAACTGGTGCTAATCGCTGGCGTCCACCACAGCCCGTTGCTGCATGGCAAGGAGTGCGTGATGCGAGCAAGTATTGTGCGGAGTGCCCGCAGGCTGGCTGGCCTCGCGGTTCTGGTATGTCTAAAAGCTCTTCTGAAGATTGCCTCTTTCTCAATGTATGGACACCTGCTAAAGTCGACAAGAAAGCGAAGCTGCCAGTTATGGTCTGGATTCATGGTGGTGCTTTTGTATTCGGTAGTGGAGCACAGGGCGACTACACAGGAGTTCCCTTCACGAAGCAAGGTGTTATTCTGGTATCCATTAACTATCGTTTAGGACGCCTTGGCTTTTTTGCATTCCCTGCATTAAGCGAGGAAAATCCAAATGAGCCTAAAGCCAACTATGCCTACATGGATCAGATTGCTGCATTGCAGTGGATTCAAAAGAACATCGCTGAGTTTGGAGGTGATCCTAAAAACGTTACCATCTTCGGTGAATCTGCAGGTGGTGTTTCGGTACATTCACTTTTAACAATACCTGCTGCGCAAGGACTTTTTCAAAAAGCTATCATCGAATCTGGCGGAGGTCGTGATGGTGTACTCACCGGACGTCCGATCAATAAAGAAAATGCTGATGCACATTATCCCGTATCTGCAGAAACTATCGGAGTAAATTTCGCAAAGCGATATAACATAGAGGGCACCGATGCTGCGGCATTAGCTAAGCTTCGTGCACTCAGCGCAGCTGAGATTGTTGATGAAGGACAGGAAACAGCGGGTGAGGGTGGTCCGTCAACTTATTCAGGTCCGATTCTCGATGGCAAGCTGGTGGTGGAAAGTGCAGAGAGTGCATACAAAGCCGGAAGGGCACCACGCATTCCGTTAATCATTGGTTCAAACAGTGCAGAGGTGCCTGCGGGATTTGTAAATGCAACTTCTAAAGAAGAGTTGCTCTCCCAGTTCTCAAATGTGAAGGATGAGTTTACCCGGGCCTATGACGCTGATGGCAACACAGAATTTCCGAAGATGCTCACCTTAGTTAACACGGACAAAGTCTGGGCTGAGCCTGCACGCTTTACGGCAAAAGCTTTTGTAGCGAAGGGTGCACCAGCTTACGTTTATCTTTTCTCTTACGTTCCAACTTCAATGCAACAATGGATGAAGTATGGTGCAGCACATGCATCCGAAATTCCCTATGCGTTCGACAATTTGCAAGACCGAAATGGAGTTGTTGTTACCTCCAAAGACAAAGAGGTTGCCAAGCTAATGAACAGCTATTGGGTAAACTTCGCCAAGACAGGTGATCCTAATGGTAATGGACTTCCCAAGTGGCCGGTCTATGATCCGAAGAAGAGTGAGGTCTTTGAGTTCAAATCAGATGGATCCGCTATAAATGCTCCAGATCTAAGGAAGGCGAGACTTGATGTGATCGAGAAAGCAACTGAGAAACACTGAGCACGTGTGAAGCGAGACGCAGGATTTTACTCCTGTACTTGTTGAATTGAAAATTGATTGAATTTCGTAATAAAAGGCATTATCGCTTTTTGTAAATTATAAACCAGTTAAAACAACTTCGATGGCAACAATAAACCTCAACATCAACGGTGAAAAACGGATTGTAGATGTAGATCCTAAAACACCAGTGCTTTGGGTACTTCGTGACCACCTCAATCTGGTGGGAACTAAGTTTGGATGTGGCATGGCGCAATGCGGTGCCTGTACGATCATCCTGGAAGGCACAGCCGTGCGATCGTGCATATTACCCGTGTCTGGCGTTGCAGATAAAAAAATCACTACCATCGAAGGTGTCTCCGAACATGGAGATCATCCTGTTCAAAAAGCATGGCTGGAGCATGATGTTCCTCAATGTGGATATTGCCAGGCGGGTCAGATCATGACAGCAGTTGCCTTACTGAAAAAGAATCCAAACCCGAGTGATGAAGAAATTGAAACAGCTATGAATGGTAACATTTGTCGTTGTGGAACATACCTGCGCATTAAGGCAGCTATAAAGACCGCAGCAAAATCGTAGTCATCACCCTAAAGAAATTAACACCATGAATACAACAACAAGTCGTAGATCATTTTTGAAAGTCTCCGTTCTTGCCGGCGGGGGAATGCTACTTAGTTTTAATGCGTTGTTATTGGGAAAGCCGTTGACCAGCGAAGCGTTAACGTTACCGGCTGAATCATTCGAACTTAACAGCTTTATTAAAATTGCCAGTGATGGAACAATAACATTAATGTCAGCCAATCCAGAGTTCGGCTCAAATGTGAAGACATCCATGCCAATGATTCTGGCAGATGAACTGGATGTTGATTGGAGCAACGTGACCGTAGAGCAGGCCGACTTTTTTCCAGAACGCTTTCAACGTCAATTCACCGGTGGCAGTCAGGGCATTCGTCAGGGATGGAAACCTCTTCGCACAGTGGGCGCAACAGCACGGAGAATGCTCATCAACGCTGCTGCTAAAACATGGAATGTGTCTGAGGAGGAAATCACAACTCAATCAGGTGTGCTATACCATCGTGCCAGTAACAAGCAAGCTACCTATGGAGAAATGGCATCTCTTGCTGCAACGTTACCTGTTCCGAAAGATGTGCAGCTCAAAAAACTTAGCGCACTGAACATTATTGGAACGTCGCGAAAGAATGTCGATGGCAAAAATATTGTGACTGGCAAACCTCTATTTGGAATCGACTACAAACAAGATGGAATGTTGATTGCCATGGTCACCCATGCTCCGGCTATCGGCTTATCCATAAAATCTGTTGACGACACGGCTGCAAGAGCAATGCCCGGCATCAAAGATATATTTACAATCAACACCTTGCGAGATGACTATGAACGCAACGCTTTCGATACAACTACTTTTACTGAATTAGTTGTTGTCGTTGGAAGTTCTACATGGGAGGTAATGAATGCTAAAAAGGCACTCAAAATTGAATGGCAGGAAAGTCCTGAGAAAAAGATCACTGTTAAAGGTTGGGGCGGTCAATCACAAACCGTAATCATCCCCGCTGGCCTGGAGAGTACCGACACTCACAAAGCAAAAATGAAAGAGATGTCAGCAAAGCCAGGACCTATTTTGAGGAAAGATGGCAACACTGAAGAGGCATTCAAAAAAGCTGCTAAGATTATAGAGCGAACATATGCGGCTCCATACCTTGCTCACAACACAATGGAACCGGTGAATTGTTTCGCTCATGTTACAGCGGACAACGCTGAGATATATGGCCCAACGCAAGCACCGGAATTCATCATGCAAACACTTGTTGCACGACTTGGATTACCGAAAGAGAAGATTCACATTCGCCTTGCCAGGATGGGTGGCGGCTTTGGTCTGCGGGCCTATAGCCATCATATGGTGGAGGCAGCTGTAATTTCTCAAAAAATAAACGCACCTGTCAAGATGGTCTATACACGCGAAGATGACATGACGTATGGAATTTACAGACCTACATACACAGCAACATTTAAGGCAGGGCTAGACGAAAATAATAATCTTATCGCATTCGAAGTTCGCGGTGGTGGTATTCCTGAACATGCAGTGCATGCTAACCGTTTTCCCGCAGGCGCTGTCGACAATTACCTTGCGGAAGGTTGGGAAATAAATTCCAACATTACGATTGGTGCATTTCGTGCACCACGTTCGAATTTCATTGGAGGAGTTGAACAATCCTTTCTCGACGAGGTTGCTGAAGCTGCTGGCAAAGATCCGATCATATTCAGACTCGAATTGTTAGAAAGAGCTAAAACAAATCCTGTTGGGAAGAACAATGATTACGACGCCGACCGATATGCAGGCGTACTCAAATTGGTTCGCGAAAAATCAAACTGGCTTGCATCAAAGCCAGGTGTGCACCGTGGTGTTGCCGCGTATTTCTGTCACAATACATACGTTGCTGAAATTATCGACGTGAGGATGCAAAGTAACAAGCCGGTTTTTGAAAAAGTATATGCTGCCGTTGACTGCGGTATTGTTGTGAATCCTGACGCGGCCAGCAACATGGCCGAAGGCGCGATAGTGGATGGTATTGGAAATGCATTGTTTGGTGAGCTCACCTTTAAAAACGGAATACCACAGAAAAATAACTTCCATCAATATCGTATGATCCGTCAGAAGGAAGCACCTAAATCAATTGAAGTTCATTTTGTAAAAAATGAATACGAGCCCACCGGACTTGGTGAACCATTATTCCCTCCGGTGTTTGCAGCGGTTGCCAATGCTTTGTATAAAGCTACAGGTAAGCGTTACTATGAGCAACCATTTGGAAAACAACTTGATGTATTGCCATCAAAGATGTAAAAATTGACATTGATTCATGTCTCAACGAGTTCTAAGATATGACATAATGAAAAGAACGAAACTAAACTTCGTGTTAAAGTGAAATTGGAGTTGTCTTCAATTTCACTTTTAACACTGCACCGCGGTTTTCAATACATATTATATCTTCATTGCGTTCTCAAACTCTCCACCGGGTTTGCTACTGCAGCTTTGATCGATTGATAACTCACCGTGAGAAGTGTAATCACAAGTGCACTCAACCCTGACACCACAAACACCCACCAACTGATATTGGTGTGATACTGATACTTCATTAGCCAGCTATCCATAAAATAATAAGCAACAGGTGTAGCAATGAGTATGGAAATAATCACAAGCATCACAAAATCTTTTGACAACATTCTCCAGAGATTGTAAATAGAAGCACCCAATACTTTCCTCACCCCAATTTCTTTCGTTCGTTGTTCAGCTACAAAAGAAGCTAATCCAAAAAGTCCTAAACATGAAATGAAAATTGCTAACACAGAAAAAACAGAAACCAGTTTTCCTACCCTGTCTTCCATTCCGAACTTCTGTCCGTATTCTTCGTCAGCAAACTTAAATTCAAACGGATAAGTCGGATTATATTTTTTGAAAGTCTGCTCTATTTTGTCGAGCGATTCTCTGGCACCCACAGACGGATTCAGTTTTGCCATTACCAAATCACCCGAGCCATTCAAACAACCATAAATGATCGGCCTTATTTCCCGATAAGGCGATTCCATAATCATGTTCTTCACTACTCCAATGATGGTATAAGGTTGATCAAACCAGGTAACTCGTTGTCCGATAGGATTCTTTAAACCCATATAATTGATCGCTGCCTCATTCAATATCAACGAAGAAGAATCTGATTTAAATTCGTATGAAAAATCACGACCTTCTTTGATCTCCCAACCAACTACTTTTCCATATTCAGGTGTGCCGTATGATACACCAAAATCATTGAATGAATTCGGATCTTTTCCGGGCCAACTCAGTCCGCTGGTGGTGTACCAGATGTAGGTTGGGGCGTTTCCTGCTTCAGCAAGATCAGTGACTGCTCCTGATTGTAAGAGTTCATTTTTCACGGCATCAAAATGCTCGTGAATCGTGGGGTTTCGTGTTACAATACTCACCAGGCTTTCTCTCGAATAGCCTATCGGACGACCTGCTGCAAACTTGATTTGCTGATAGATAATAATGGTGCCGATCATCAATACGATGGAAACACTAAACTGAACTGTCACCAACACTTGTCTTGGAATCATAGCAAAGCGTCCCGCTTTAAATGTTCCTTTCAGAACTTTCACTGCCTTGAAGGATGACAAATAAAATGCAGGATAGCTTCCGGCAATCAATGATGTAAGAGCAACAAACCCAATACTCATCAGCCAGAAGAAAGGTTCATTCCAAAGTACTTCAATGTGTTTATCGGCCAGTACATTAAAAAGCGGCAGCGTTAGTTGTGTGATCGCGAGTGAGAAAAAGAAAGCCAGCAGCACGGTTAAAAAAGATTCACTCAAGAACTGCGTCACCAATTGAGAATTTACGGAGCCGATTGCTTTTCGGATGCCAACTTCCTTAGCACGCTTTTCGTAACGTGCCGTGCTTAGGTTCATGAAGTTGATGCAGGCAAGCAAAAGTACAAATACACCTATAGACCCAAAGATCCACACGTACTGAATACCACCACCTGCATTCACGCCATTTTTAAATTCAGAATACAAATGCCAATCCTTCATGGGATGCAAAAACAATTCCGGTTTCTGAGTTGCAAGGTGCGGTGCTAACTTTCGTTGTTTGGCAAACTTTATTTTTTCAGAGATGCCGGCAAAGTCTTTATTGTTCTCATGAAGTTCTACAAGCAGCGTAGTAAAATTCGGTCGCCACGGATCGTCCATGTTCTTAAATCCACTATCGTTGGCAGCAAGAAATTCTACAGAGGCAATGAAATTCAGATTAGCGAACCTGGAGTTGGTTGGAAAATCATTATAAATACCAACTACTTTAACCAAAGGCAAGTTGTCTATTTTGATCAGCTTGTTGAGTGGGTCATCAGTTCCAAATAGTGCAGCGGTAACAGAAGAAGAAATGAGTATAGAGGCGGGGTCGTTGAAATTTGCAACGCCTTCTTTCATGCTTGTTCCTATAATTTCTGTACCTCCTTTTTCAATATACATTCCTGATTCTTTCCATACTTTATCATTGTATGTAACCATGTGTTCGCCCCACTGTATCGCTTGCGCAATACGCTTGAAGTCGCTACCATATTTAGTGCGCAACTCTTCAGCAAGCGGATAAGGCTCATTCCACCAGGTGTCTTTCGTGCCGTTTCCCTTAACGTGCTGAAGCACTTGCGCTACTCTTTCATAGTTTGGATTCTGCTTGTCAAACGAAAGCTCGTCATAAACCCAAAGACCAATCAGAAGCGCAACCGACATACCCATGGCAAGCCCGCCAATATTTATGAAAGAGTAGCCTTTATTCTTTACCAGGTTTCTCCACCCGATCATAAAATAGCTTTTAATCATACCGTAGTTGTTTAAATTTCTATATCCTTCCGTTGGTTTGATGATGCCTGGCCTGAAGAGCAGCAGCACATCAATAATAAATTTTAGATCCGCTTTTCTCTTTCCCTGCTTTTTCAACCGCACGTCATACACTTCCATCAAATCTCCTTCAATGTAATCCTGCATCTTCGGGTGGCAGTACCATCGGAAGAAGCGAAGAAATAATTTTGGTGGATTGTGATTCATTTACTATTTACGATTTCAGATTTACGAAGTACGATTGATTAGAATTTACGATTTCAGGTTTCAGATTTACGATTAACTACTATCGACTATGTACCATCGACCATGGACTATTGACCATTAACTACTAACCAATCTGCCATACTGTTTTTGGAATGGCGCTCCAAAGTTCTTCGCGGGTAGTCTTCGCATAGAGCATCGCCTTCTTCCCCATCGCTGTAATTTCAAAGTAGCGCTTGGGTCGGC
>DATJHZ010000582.1:0-3887 GCA_035493595.1 Cyclobacteriaceae bacterium
TAAATCAACACTGATTAAAAAAATTCTTTACCCTGCATTGGGTAGACTTAATGGTTCGGTAGCAGACTCCCCAGGCAAATACGATCGACTGGATGGTGATATTTCACGCATTACACAAATTGAATTTGTAGATCAGAATCCAATCGGGAAATCATCTCGCTCTAACCCGATAAGCTATGTTAAGGCGTATGACGCCATTCGAAATCTATATGCCGATCAGGCACTCTCTGTTCAGCGTGCTTATAAACCATCGCATTTTTCATTTAACGTAGAGGGTGGCCGTTGCGAAACTTGTCAGGGCGAAGGAGAGATCAAAGTTGAGATGCAATTCATGGCCGATATCTTTTTGAAGTGCGAGAGCTGTCATGGCAAGCGCTTTAAACAAGAAGTATTGGAAGTGGAATACAACGGCAAAAATATTGCTGATATTCTCGACATGACTGTTGAAGATGGTCTGGCTTTCTTCAAAGACAAGAAACCTGTTTACGATAAAATTCTTCCGCTGTTTGATGTTGGCCTTGGTTACGTTAAGCTTGGCCAGTCTTCAAACTCGTTAAGTGGAGGAGAAGCTCAACGCGTTAAGCTTGCTTCTTTCTTAGGCAAGAATGCTGGCGACACAAAAGGTAACATCATGTTTATTTTTGATGAGCCAACTACGGGTTTACACTTCCATGATATTTCCAAATTATTGAAAGCTATCAACGCATTGGTAGATGAAGGCCATACCGTTATCGTCATCGAACACAATCTTGAAGTCATAAAATGCGCTGACTGGATAATAGATCTCGGTCCTGAAGGTGGAGAGAAAAAAGGTGGCAATTTATTATTTGAAGGTACACCTGAAGAGATGGCTAAAAAAGGAAAGGGTTATACAGCAGAGTTTCTAAAGGAAAAACTGAAGGCTTCATGAAATTATTTGCAAAGTCATTGCAAATAATGATAGTTCAAGACAATATTATTCCGTAAATTTTTTATCTGTATATAAGTTGATCTTGATCGATTTATATCGGTATTTCTATCATAAAATGAGGTGAATTAATTCCTGTTAAAGTAGCGTTAATCTCTGTCAATAATAATAAACTGAAGTTGCCGTTTAGTAAATTTGCCGTCCGATCAATTATGGTTATTTGAACTTATTTATGATCTCTATTGGAATGACAAAATAGAGAGATTGATAATAAAAGTTGGCTAACTAATTGTTTGTCGAATAGTAATCTGATAATAATAAAAATAATACCTCATGAAAAAAGCGTTTAAATGGATCTCTATCATCATCGGTGGATTAGTCGTGATCATTATTGCGGCAGCATTCATCCTTCCCGTTGTCTTTAAGGACGATATAAAAGCAGCTATTGATAAAGAAATTGCTGCTTCAGTTAATGCTGATGTGATTTTTGATGTTGATAAATTCAGCCTCTCCTTATTCAGACACTTTCCCAATATCACGGCAGAGTTGAATGACCTCGGAGTATTGAACCGCGCTCCGTTTGAGGGTGAACATCTTTTTGTTGTTGAAAAGATGGAGGTAGAGATTAACCTTAAAGACATTCTTTTTGGTGATCAGCTTCGTCTTAAAGGCATCACATTGGTTCGTCCTGATATAAATGTTAAAGTTCTAAAAGATGGTCGCGCTAATTATGACATCGCCATACCCTCAACGGATACAGTTAAAACTACAGAAGAACCTTCCAAGTTTTCATTTGGTATAGACCGCTGGGAAATTATAGAAGGTAAAGTAGTGTACGATGATCAATCATTACCATTTAGCATGGAGTTAAAAGGATTAAATCACTCCGGTAGTGGAGATTTTACTCAAGATGTTTTTGATCTGAAGACATTAACAAAAGCAGATACGCTCAACGTTACATTTGATGGAGTGGAATATCTTTCAAACAAGCGTGCTGAGATTGATGCTGTTATCTCTATCAGCGAAGATATTACCAAGTATACCTTTAAAGACAACAGTGCGAAGATAAACGATTTCGCCATGAGCTTCGATGGCTGGTTTAAAATGAACCCGAATGACTTTGGCATGGATATCTCCTTTAAGAGTCCTGACAATTCATTCAAGAGCTTGTTATCATTGGTGCCTGGTATTTACTCTGCAAGCTTTAAAGACATTGAAACAAAAGGTGATCTTGCTTTCAATGGTTTTGTAAAAGGTACTTTTAGTGATAAGCAGATGCCAGCCTTTAACGTAGATCTAAAGGTAAAAGACGCCATGTTTAAATATCCTGATCTGCCTACCGCTATTACTAACATTAATGTTGATCTGTTGCTCGATAATAAAGATGGCGTCATTGATAACACGGTGATTGATCTGAAGAAACTTCACCTCGATTTTGGCTCTAACCCTGTCGATGCCCGTGCGCTTATTACGAAAATGTATCCTACAAATGTTGATGCAAATCTCTCTGCCAAACTCAATCTGGCAGAGGTAGAAAAAATGTTCCCGATGGATGGTTTATCTATGAAAGGAAACTACGCTATCAACTTATCAGCAAAAGGTGTATACGACAGTCTTAAGAAACAAATTCCTGCTATTGATGCCAACATGTCACTGGCAAATGGGTATGTTAAATCGAAAGACTTTCCACTTCCTTTAGAAGAAATGAAGTTCACTTCTCATATTAAAAACGCTTCCGGCAAAATGGCGGAAACAGATATTGCTGTGAAAGATTTTTCAATGCTCCTGGATGGAGAGAAAATCACTGCCGACTTATTGCTGCAAAATCTTGATGATTATACATGGGATCTGAAAGTTAAAGGAGGTGCTGATCTTGAAAAGATGACGAAGATCTTCCCGATTGAAGGCATGACATTAGCCGGAAAAGTTAAGGCTGACATTCAAACAAAAGGTAAGTACTCAGATGTTACAGCTGAGAAATATGACAGGCTTCCTACAAGTGGAACAGCCTCGCTTACAAACTTTAAATACATCACCAAAGATTTACCAGCAGTTGCTTTAAGTCAGGCGTCGATGGTATTCGATCCTAAGAAAATTGAACTGCAGAAACTTGATGGTACAATCGGTAAGAGCGATTTCAATGTAACCGGTTCAGTACTTAATTACCTTGGCTATCTGTTTGGTAAAAATGAATCTATTAAAGGTGTTGTAAACTTCAACTCGACTCTCTTTGATTTGAACGAGTTCATGACCGATAGCGGCACACCAACCACTACAGACACCACTTCCATGAGCGTTATACCAGTGCCTGACAATATAGATTTCTTACTGCATGCTAACGTAAAAACAGTTAAGGTTACAGACATGATACTTACCAACGCCAGTGGTGATGTGCTTGTTAAAGATGGCGTTGCTAACATGAATGGTTTGAAGTTTAATCTATTAGGAGGAGCCTTTACTATTAATGGAACGTATAACACAAAAGATATCAAACACCCGATGTATGACCTGGGCTTGAAGATTGACAATATGTCAATGAAAGAGGCAAGTAATGCATCATCGTTAGTGCGCACGTATGCTCCTGTTGCAGGCCTTATTAACGGTAACTTCTCAACAGATTTTAAACTTAATGGTGAGTTAGGTCAGGATATGATGCCGAAAATGGAAACTGTAAATGCTGGCGGGTTAATTAAAATTGCTCAGGCTGCCTTAAAAGAATCGAAGTTAGTTTCAGGTATTACTTCACTTACAAAACTTGACAATACGAGTGAAGTAACGATGAAGGATGTTTTACTTTCTGCTGCTATTAAAGATGGCAAGCTTAGCGTTAAACCTTTTGATGTGAAGTTCGGCAATTATAAAACAACTATCGCAGGTAGTACAGCTTTAGATGGTGCTCTTGATTATACATTAAAGATGGATGTGCCTGCAGGTAAATTGGGCACTCAGTTCAATGGTCTTGTATCGAAGTATTCAACTG
>DATJHZ010000583.1:0-5173 GCA_035493595.1 Cyclobacteriaceae bacterium
AGAAGCAGTTGCAGAAACTCTTTCTGCAACTGCTTAAAAAACTATCACTGCTAAATAAAAATCATATCGCTTTTAAAGCTGAGACAATTAGTATCCAGGATTATTGGGAAGTAAATTTTTATTGATCTGTATGTCTGCCTGGGGTACTGGCCACAGCCATCCCTTAGATGCATCAAAAGTTCTTGATTCTATTTTTATCTGTTCAAATACCCACGTTGAAGCATCGGTAGGATCTGATAATTTTGACTTGTCATAACCATAAACATCATGCACTAAAGATTCATCTTTCCAACGCAGCATATCAGCATAGCGAGTTCCTTCATTGTAAAATTCAACTCTTCTCTCATGGCGAACAATATCGCGAAGCTGACTCTGGCTCAGTCCGGTACCTTCTACATCTTCAACTTTCGGCATGTTTGCTCTCGCACGCACGGCATTTATCAAATCATATATCTCCTGATCAGTACTTCCTGATTCAATGAGTGCTTCCGCGCGCATCAGGTAAACATCAGCCATGCGCATCAGAATTGTGTTGATAGAGCAATTGTTTATGTTGGTACTACCAAGGTCAGCGTATTTACGTGGCCTTGCTCCACAGGGTACCTGATCGTTCGCCGGTATGAATGTGTGTGATCCCATTTGTGAACCTGGAAGCACAACAGAAGCAGCCAACCTCGGATCACGATTTGTATAAGGATCCTGATCATCATAACCTGAATTAACATCTGTAATGGGTAATCCGTTGGTCATGTAATAAGAATTGATCATAGAGGCTGTAACATTGGCAGTAGGCCAGTTGCTAAGTGATAATGCTGCTGAAGGCCATGGCTGAGATTGCGTTGACTTGATATACTGAATATCAAAAATTACTTCACTATTGTTTTCATTCTCTTCCAGAAAGAGGCCTTCATAATCAGCAAATAAAGTATAGGCACCTAAGTCCATAACTGCTTTTGCTGCTGTGGCTGCATCATCCCATTTTTCATTATAGAGTAATATTTTTGCTTTATAAGCCAGCGCTGCTCCTTTGGTTACGCGCCCCACATCAGCACTACTATAAGAAGAAGGCAAAGCAGATGCTGCATCATCTAAATCAGATAGAATTGCTGTTAGTACATCGCTCTTCGGAGTTCTCGTAACATAAGCTTCTGATAATGTCTGCACATCAAGGATGAGCGGAACATCACCAAAATAAGTTATGAGATCGCAATAAGCATACGCTCTTAAAAATTTAACTTCTGCTGAGGTCAGTGATTTAACATCATCCGATACCGGAGCACCTTCTAATGCAGCTAATAGCTGATTTGCTCTGCTGATGATTGTATAATTCTGTGTCCATTTTGCATAAGGCGCCCAACTGGAGGTGTTTGTAAGCCACTCACCTACTTCTTTTGAGCCTTGCCATGCATCCTGACAGTAACCATTATCTGACATGAAATCAAATTGATAAAAATGATTAGGTGTGGCGTTTGGCGGAAGAGCATTGTATACACCTATAAGTCCTATTTTAACCTGCGCTTCATTCTGATAGAATGTTGAAGGAGACAGTCTGTCTTTTGGAGTTTTATTAAGAAGATCGGATGAACAACCAAATAGAAGAGCCAAAAGAAAAAATGAAGTGATGATTTTATTTATATTTCTCATACTCCTGATCATTAAAAGTTAACATTTATTCCCATTGTCATAACACGAACCTGTGGAAAGGCTTGTGCTCTTGTTTGATCAACTGTTTGCTCAGGATCAAACCCCTTAAACTTTGTAATGGTAAAGGCGTTTTGAATATTTCCATAAATTCTTACTGAACTGATACCAGCTTTGGAAATAAATTTTGGACTGACGGTATAGCCCAACTCAATATTCTTTAAACGCAGGTACGAAGCATTACCCACATAAAAAGATGAATGTATATTATTACGCACTCCATCTAATGTAAGTCTTGGATATTCATTGGATGGATGTTCTGGTGTCCAGCGATTCTTCCACCAGTCACCCATGTTAGCAAAGCCACTGAATGGTGCCGCAATTTCGTAATATGTATAGCCCTGAATTCCCTGTACGCCTTGCCAGAACATTCCAAGGTCATACGCTTTCCATTTGAAATTAAGATTCAAAGCATACGTTAAATCAGGAAATTGTTTTCCAATAACTTTTCTGTCCTTATTCATATCAACAACGCCGTCACCAGTAAGATCTTTATACTTGATGTCACCTGGTTGTGCAGTATAGTTCGCTACCGACACTACACCTGGCTTAAGCGTATAGACGCCGTTAGAATAATCAAAATCAGATACCTGATAAATTCCATCCATTTGATATCCATAGAATGAATTAATAGCAGACCCTATCTTGATTGCCTTAGGAGAAGTAAGCTCTTCAGGAACATCCAGTTTTGTAATCCGGTTTACAACATGCGTCATGTTAAGTGATGAAGTGAATACAAGTCCGTTTGAAAAATTGGTCTTATAACTTATCGCCGCTTCAATACCTTTATTCTCAACTTCACCTGCATTTACATACGGATTACCTAACGCCATGGTAAGTGGTATCGGTCTTGTTTTTAAAAGACCTTTTGTCTTCTTGTCAAAATAATCAACAGTCAATCCAATTCCATTTTTCAGCGTCAGATCAATACCAATGTTCTGCTGTTCGGCTGTTTCCCAACTAATATTCTTATTCGTCATTGTTGTAACAGCTACACCAGAATATAACGTACCTCCCAGTGAATAATTCATACCAGAAGAAAGGATGTCACTACCGTTGTAATAGTTATTAATATTCTGATTTCCCAGGCGACCCCATGATGCTCTCAGCTTAAGTGAACTCAACCAACTTATGCTTTGCATAAAATTTTCTTCGGATATCACCCAACCGCCAGAGAAAGACGGGAAGACTCCCCACTTATGACCATCAGCAAATCGGGAAGATCCATCCTTCCGGATATTAGCCTCAAATAAATACTTACCTTTAAAGCCATAGTTTAAACGTCCGAAGTAAGAACGTAATCCAAGATCATAACTTCCTGCATCGTTCGTTTGTGTTGACGGATCGCCAAGACTTAACACGCGCTGAGAGTTATTAATGAATTTAGAACGATATCCACTTTGCCAGTCGTAGAGAAATTCTTCTTCAGAATATCCTGCTAATAAATTCAGATCATGTTCTCCGAATGATTTAGTGTATTTGAGCAATGATGTCAGCATTGTCTGAACATCTGTTTCATTGGATACACTTAAATCTGAAGCTATATTCTGGCTGCTGCCATCTCTGTTGTACAGTGCTATATTGGCATGAAATGCATTGCGGTTAGAGTTTACAACTTTATAACCGTACGTAACCTGTGCACTCAAGCCGTCTACAATTTTATATTCAGCTTCAACCTGGGCATTGAGGTTATATCGTTTCGTTCTTGCCGTGCTGCCTGTTTTAACTTCGGCAAAATAATTGCGTTCTCCGTTTACGGCCATCCAATCACCTGCAGCATTTTTCAATGGATGCACAGGTGCAAGGGAAGCATACCATTCTGTATTCCAAAGATCAGTAGGTTCATTTTTCACACCCAGGTTACCGGAAATGTTACCTGAGAATCTAAGCCTGTCATTTTTCAAAAAGTGAGCATCAATATTAGAACGGAAATCAGTCTTCTTATAGTCAGTTCCCACAAGAATACCATTCTGATTTAATTGACCAAGCATAAATGCGAACTGCACATTCTTGTTACCCCCCGTAAGATTCAGGCGGTGGTTTTGCATACTGGCCTTTCCGTAATACACATCGAAGTAATTGATGTCCGGGTATAGTGGATCGTTGTGCGCTGCGAATTTCTGAATTTCTGCATCGGTGTAAGGCAAGCTATTTCCTGTGTTTGCCGCTGCTTCATTTTTCAGTGTTGCATACTCAACAGAGTTTAATACATGCGGCAAGGCCGTTGCTTGTTGCGTACCAATGTAAGAGCTGTAGTTAACATTTAGTTTGCCTTCTGATCCTCTCTTGGTTGTAACTAAAATTACACCATTGGCTGCTCTGTTTCCATAAATTGCTGAAGAGGCAGCATCTTTCAAAACAGAAATTGATTTTACATCAATGGGATTAACGTCTACAAGATTACCTGGAAATCCGTCAATCAATACCAGTGGAGAGTTATCACCAAAAGTTCCAACTCCACGAATACTGATCACTGCACCATCAGCGCCGGGTTGTCCTGAGCTTTGCAGAGCATACACACCGGCTACAGTACCTTGCAATGCCAGACCTGTGTTCGTAAGCGGCCTGCTTTGCATATCGTTCATAGCAACACTACCAACAGATCCCGTCAGGTTTGTTTTTTTCTGAGTGCCATAACCAACAACTACAACCTCTTCCAGTTTACTGATGTTCTGCACCAGCTTAACATCGATCACACTTTGATTAGCGCTTACCGCGATCTCCTGACTTTCATAACCAATAAAACTGAACACCAGAATGGCATTGGATCCTATTAACTCTATTTTGTAATTACCATCCGAATCAGAAGTAGTTCCGTTTGTTGTCCCTTTCTCAATGATGTTTACGCCGGGCAATGGTGCCTGGTCATCCATAACCTTTCCTGAAATTGTTGTGACAGGTAATACATCTCCTGATGGATTAAGATTCTCGGCCTGACGAGGAACAATAATCAACTGATCATTTATCACTTCATATTCAACAGCATGCTTGAAGAGTTGATCGATCACATCGCTCAGTTTTGCGCTATCCAGATCGATGCTGATTGGTTCTCTGTTATTTAAGAGTCCTGAATTATATGTGAATGTTACCGCTAACTGTTTTTCAATTTTCTTCAATACAGCCTTAAGCGATTTGTTAGACGCTTGTACCGAGATTTTTCGGTTCAAAATATCCTGCCCATGACTGTCGTTGGCGTAAGCCATCGCAGAAATAGTCATTGATATTGCAAATTGTAGGACTGTAAATTTCATAAAAGCCACTATGCCTTTTTGAATAAATTTCCCATTATTCATATATTTAATAGTTTTTGCATGAGTAAGATGTTAAAAACAGTCCTTCATCCCTTGGATGCAGGACGAGCCGGAAAAATGCGTCAACATTCTCCGGCTTTTTTTATGAATATTTATGTACAAATTCTCATAGGCATACCTGTTTAGTTAATCTGACATCCTTTACTATAGACATAAATTCG
>DATJHZ010000584.1:0-4083 GCA_035493595.1 Cyclobacteriaceae bacterium
GAGATGGGAGAATCGCGACCGACTTCTTCGGTTCACTTGCTGTAGAGGGAGGGTTCGAACCTCCACGAAGCAGTTAGGTCGCCAAAGGCTGGACTTTATCCTGTTATCTTCACCCCCGAGACCGGAGGGCTTGTCTGCCAAGTTCCAACACCCTACAATGTTGTTTTCATTTTTCACATCTCACTTCTGCAACGTTTACTGAAAGTGTATATCTGATGTGAAACTTTTAACAAAGTAATAGCGAATTGCGATCTGCATCAATAAAGTGTTTGAATTATTGTATACTTTTCAAATTATATATGTATTTTTGAATATTCGTCAAAAAACGATTTTTGATATGTCTGAAAATTATAAAGTTGACAATGTAGACCTGCGGATATTGGAAATACTCATGCAGGATGCCAAAAAACCCTACACCGAAGTAGCCAAAAAGGTATTCGTATCAGGCGGTACCGTCCATGTTCGAATGAATAAAATGGAGGAAGCAGGCATTGTTGAAAAAACAACACTTAAAGTAAACTATGCCAAGCTTGGCTATGATATCACTGCCTTCATTGGGATCTTCCTGGAGAAGAGTGCTTTATATGACCAGGTAATGTCTAATCTTAAAGCAATTCCAGAGATTACAAGCATTCACTATACTACTGGTAATTATAGCATGTTTGTAAGGATCCATTGTAAAGATACCAATCACTTGAAGATTGTTCTTCACGACAAGATTCAACAAGTAGAGGGAATCGAAAGAACTGAAACAATGATCTCGCTGGAGGAAAGCCTGGATCGAAGTCTGAACCTTACTTAAACCGTTACCGGATTTATTTCAGGCCTCACGAACCTAAAAATGCGTTTTTTGTTATAGCTTTGAAAGTTATTTGAACTTAGTCTAAATAGACTACTCCATGAGTAAAGACAATCAGGTACTTGAGGAATTAACCTCGAAAGAATACGAGCACGGGTGGACAACAAACATTGAGACCGATTCGGCCCCAAAAGGGCTGAATGAGGATATAATCCGCTTTATTTCAGCTAAAAAGAATGAACCTCAGTGGTTGTTGGATTGGCGTTTAGACGCTTATCAAAAATGGACCAAAATGAAGGAGCCAACCTGGCCTAATGTCCATTACCCAAAAATCAATTATCAAGATGTAATTTATTACTCTGCTCCAAAGCAGACTTCGAAAGCTAAAAATCTTGAGGATGTTGATCCTGAATTGATCAAGACTTTTGAAAAATTGGGCATTTCTCTTCTCGAACAAAAAAGACTTACAGGTATTGCTGTCGATGCTGTTATTGACAGCGTTTCCGTTGCTACTACCTTTAAAGATAAGCTTGCCGAAATGGGAATTATATTCTGCTCTTTCAGTGAAGCAGTAATTGAACATCCTGAACTTATTAAAAAGTACATGGGTTCTGTTGTGCCTGTTAACGATAATTATTTCGCTGCATTAAACTCAGCTGTCTTCACGGATGGTTCGTTCTGTTATATTCCCAAAGGTGTCCGTTGCCCGATGGAGCTTTCAACTTATTTCAGAATTAACGCCGCTAACACAGGTCAATTTGAAAGAACACTCATTGTTGCTGACGAAGGGTCTTATGTTAGCTACTTAGAAGGCTGCACCGCTCCTATGCGTGATGAAAATCAATTGCATGCTGCAGTTGTTGAGATCTATGCCATGAAAGATGCGCAGGTAAAATACTCTACCGTACAAAATTGGTATCCTGGTGATAAAAATGGCAAAGGCGGTATCTACAACTTTGTAACGAAGCGCGGATTGTGTGCTGGTGATCATTCTAAAATCTCCTGGACCCAAGTTGAAACAGGTTCTGCTATCACATGGAAATATCCATCATGTATATTGAAAGGTGATTATTCTATGGGCGAGTTTTATTCTGTTGCTGTTACCAATAACTATCAGCAGGCAGATACCGGCACCAAGATGATTCACATCGGTAAGAATACCAAGTCCAGAATTGTTTCTAAAGGTATATCGGCAGGTCACTCACAAAATAGTTACCGTGGACAAGTACATGTTATGAAACGTGCCAGTAATGCTCGTAACTTTTCTCAGTGCGATTCTTTGTTAATGGGCGATCAGTGCGGAGCACATACATTCCCTTATATCGATGTTGAAAACAATACATCAAAGATTGAACACGAAGCCACTACTTCCAAGATTGGTGAAGATCAGATTTTCTATTGCTTACAACGCGGTATTGACGCTGAATCTGCGGTAGCTCTTATAGTAAACGGCTATGCTAAAGAAGTACTCAATCAACTGCCTATGGAATTTGCAGTAGAAGCACAGAAATTATTAGCTCTTACTCTGGAAGGTAGCGTTGGTTAATTATTTCAGATTGCAAGTTTCAGATTTCAGATATGGCGAAGATTGAACGGTTTGAGGATTTGGATGTGTGGCAGAAGGCCAGACAGTTAGCTCATGCCATTCATGCTAAAACTTGTGAAGGGGCCTTTTCAAAAGACTATTCATTACGTGATCAAATAAATCGTTCTTCAGGGTCTGTAATGGATAACATTGCTGAAGGTTTTGAAAGAGAGGGGAAACAAGAATTCATTCAATTCTTATCCTATTCAAAATCATCCGCAGCTGAAGTTAGATCACAGCTTTACAGAGCAAAAGACAGAAATTATATAACTGAAATTGAATTTGAGAATCTAATAAGTCAAACTGTTGCCATTGGCAAAATGCTCGGTGGCTTCATGAACTACTTAAAGAAATCTGAAATAAAAGGATTGAAATACAAAGTAAACGAAACAGAGTCGCTCTACTACAGCGAACAATTTGAAATTTGAAACGTGAAATTTGAAATTATAAAAGAATGCTGAGCATAAAGAATTTACAAGCAAAAATTGGTGAGAAACAAATCCTGAATGGAATTAACCTTGACGTGAAGCCAGGAGAAGTGCATGCTATTATGGGTCCTAACGGATCAGGTAAAAGTACATTGGCATCTGTGTTGGCTGGTCGTGAGGAATATGAAGTTACAGCGGGTGAAGTTGAGTTTCTTGGTAAGAACTTACTTGATCTTGCTCCAGAAGACAGAGCACGTGAAGGTGTGTTTTTAGCATTCCAATATCCTGTTGAAATACCAGGTGTAAGCACCATCAACTTTATGAAAACTGCGGTGAATCAAATTCGTGAGTATCGCGGACAAGAGCCTTTAGACGCAGTAGCATTTCTTTCTGCTATGAAAGAGAAAGTTAAGCTTGTTGAAATCGATCAGTCATTGTTAAGTCGTTCGTTAAACGAAGGCTTCTCTGGTGGTGAAAAGAAGCGTAATGAAATATTTCAAATGGCTATGCTTGAACCCAAGCTGGCTATTCTTGATGAAACAGACTCTGGTCTTGATATTGATGCGCTTAGAATTGTAGCGAATGGTGTTAATAAACTTAGAAGTAAAAACAACGCTACAATTGTTGTGACCCACTATCAAAGACTTCTGGATTATATCGTGCCTGATTTTGTACACGTACTGTACAAAGGAAGAATCGTAAAATCAGGTGGTAAAGAGTTAGCGCTGGAGCTTGAGGCCAAAGGCTACGATTGGATTAAGGACGAAGTGGCGATAGCGTAAAGAATACAATCATGAGCGTAGAAGCTGTTGAAAAAAATATATCAACTGATGTGGCTTCCTGGATAAAGGAACACACTCCATCATCAGTAAGTGAATTAAGAAAAGCTGCTCTGGCTGATTTTCAGAAAATTGGTTTGCCCGCATCCAAGGCAGAAGAATTTAAGTTCACCCCTATTACCCGTGAGCTTGAAAAAAACTTCAACTTCTCTCAAAAGAATTCTATTGGAACAGTTGATCCTTCATCTCTTCACATTGAAGGAATCGAAGCTGACATCTTGTTCTTTGTTAATGGAATTTTTTCAAAAGAGCACTCCTCAATAAAATCAAACAAGGATATAATAATTCTTCCTTTAGATGAGGCTCTTCTAAAACATACTGATCTGGTGTTGGCCAATTTGGCCAAGATAGCAGATACTAAAAGCGATAGTTTAGCAGCATGGAATACCGCTTCATTTACCAGCGGCATTTTTATCCACGTAAGTGAGAATG
>DATJHZ010000585.1:0-20215 GCA_035493595.1 Cyclobacteriaceae bacterium
TAAATTGTTTGATGGTGTGTTGAGTAGTCAATAATCTGTTTATAAGTCTGTTTCGATTTTTTATAGTCTGCGCTTATACCAGCGAGTTCGCCATTGATGACTTGTTGTTGATCATAAGAGATGTCACCGGCAAACAGTAGATCAAAATCATCAGTTTTGAAAAGAACAGAACTGTGTCCGTGGGTGTGACCAGGTGTAGGGATGTACAGCAAATCTTCAGATGTTGTTATAGGATACGCCTGGTTGAAAACTTCAATCCTGTCATTTTTGTAATCAACTTTATTTGGATTAAACCATTTGGGATATGTTGTTGGCATGTTACCACTAGCATGCTGAAATTCTTGCTTACCAACAATGATCTCCTGCTTTGGAAAAAACTTAAGACCATCGGTGTGGTCAAGATGTAAATGAGTTAATACAACTAACTTCACATCGTCTACTTTCAGATTAACCTTTTCGAATTGATAATTTAATTCATCTCGCTCATTAACATTAAATCTGGCGCTATGTCTGAAGAAGTATTTCATAAGCTCACTTTCTTCAGAAAGATATTGACCCAGTTGTGTTACAGCAGAAATTTCTCCCGTGTCGACAACGATCAATCCGTCTGGATGTTCAATGACCCAAACCCAGATAGGGAGATATTCAGTGTAGTGCTTATCGAAAAGTATGGAGAGCTTTGCGAGTTCGCCAAAACCCTTTTTTGTTTTGAAGTTTGTTTTCACGGCAACCTTTCCTGTGCAGAGTGCATGCACTTTTACATCTTTGCCTCTTAGTTTAACTGTAGTGGTAACATGCTGGTAGTTGGATACCTTGTGTGTAATACCATTGCTAAAGGGTGTAGCCAATGTGTTAGACATATTTGCTGTTGAAGCAAAGAGATTGTTATTGAATTGACTTGCTCCGACGAGGGTAAGTGATGCATATTTTGCAGCATCCGTTATAAATTTTCTCCGTTCCATTTTGATTTTGTTTGATGGAACAAAAGTAGCGTGTGGACTTAGATCAAAACGTTAACAAAAGATAAGAAAGGAGAGACTACTTTTTTGCTAAGCGATTTCTGATGCGACTTAATGACACGGGTGTAATACCTAGAAATGTAGCGATTTGATGTTGTGGTATTCGTTGAATTATGTCAGGCCTTTCATTTATCAGGTTGAGGAATCGTTCTTCCGGACTATCCAGAATCATCGACGTGTATAGTTTGTGAAGAGAGATGAAACGTTCTTCTAAAACCTTTAATACAAAAGCGTACATCTTTGGAAGTTCAACGAATAGTTTTTGCCATCCATTATAAGAAATGACAATGATCTCACAATCCTCTGCAGCCTCAATAGCATGGCGACTGGGTTGTTGAGAAGCAAAACTATCATAGGCTCCTGCGAATGCCATATCAGTAAAGAAGTAGGCTGAAATATCTACGCCATCCTTTTCATAGAAAAGTCTCATGCAACCGTGAACAATAAAATATAATTCACGTGATGTGTCACCAGTATGTAAGAGTACCGTTTTCTTTTTGATGCTTCTGGGTTCGCAGTAGCCAGCAAGTAATTCAGACTCGGCATCAGAAAAACCTGTAATCAGTTTAATTAAATTCCGAATATCGTCGTTAGTCATGCGTTGCCTAAGTTCTCTGAATAAGAAATAAAATGGAAGACCAAGATATATTATTTCAGAAGCTTCATGAAACAAAAAGCCCTGAACTCAGATCAGACGTTCAGGGCTTGATTGTAATTCGGGAAAATAATTATTGTGCACTCTCTGCTGGTGCAGTCAGCACCTCAGGCGCGTATTTCAAAATCAACTCATACCACTTAACGAGCTTCTTGATGTCGGATACATAAACACGATTCTCATCAAACTCTGGCAATACCGATTTTAAAAAGGCTTTAAGTTCGCTTCCGTCAGAGTTGCTATCAACACCCAGATCGTCTTTATATTCGGTATATATTTTTTTAAGTACATCTTCCAAAGGAGTGTTGCCTTCTTTGGTTGTGGTATAAATAGAAATTTCCTGAAGCAGTGATAGTTTGTTGTTGGCCGTCGCTACCAATTTGGTTTTAGCTTCATCTAATGATTCTAAAATCACACCTGATTTTGTTGGCGATACTACTTTGAACAATCCACCCTTGCCTGAAATGCTTGCAATCTCTGATAAAGTCATACTCGTTTTTAAAATTACGGGGCAAACTAAGCAATTTTATTTTTCATTAGCGAGCGCCTGTTCGATAAAACCCAACACATCATCTTTACCCTTCTTTTTTGTAGATGATGTTAAAATTATAGGAGGGAGCTCATCCCAGGTCTGTAATAAAGTGTTTTCGAAACGTGTTTTGCTCTGATGGAGTTGATTTTGGTTAAGTTTATCAGCTTTTGTGAAAATAAGGCAGATAGGAATTTCTTTAGTGCCGGCCCATTCAATGAAACTCAGGTCTATAGGTTGCGGTTCAAGCCTGCAATCAATAAGAATAAAGACACACGATAGATTCTTTCTGTTGATCAGGTATTCTTCAATCATTTTGCCAAAGCTGAAGCGTTTGGTTTTGCTCACGCTGGCATAGCCATAGCCTGGTAAATCTACCAGGTACCATTTATTATTGATGATAAAATGATTGATTGTCTGGGTTTTACCGGGCTTAACTGATATTTTAGCTAAATTCCTACGGTTGGTAAGCATGTTGATAAGTGATGACTTGCCTACGTTAGAACGACCAATAAAAGCAAATTCGGGTTTATCTTCTGGCGGGCATT
This sequence comes from Cyclobacteriaceae bacterium, assembly GCA_035493595.1. Classification (GTDB taxonomy): domain Bacteria; phylum Bacteroidota; class Bacteroidia; order Cytophagales; family Cyclobacteriaceae; genus DATCRE01. Next base: position 2,752 of record DATJHZ010000585.1, read on the forward strand.
TTAATACGTCGGCTACACTGGAGACAAACTCAGATTGCAAAATGTCCATGTAAAAGGTGGTTAAAGTAAAGATTGAAGGTTAAAATACTAAGGCTGTAAGATACGCATACCTTATGAAATGGAAATTATATTCTAAAATCCATCATTTTTACTATATTAGCATCGATTGTATTGTACTTATTATAATAATAAAATTTTTTTAGCAATGCACAGTATCCGTTGCGTACTGATTTTTTCAGCTTTATCACTGGCAGTTGTAATTCAAGGTTTTTCTCAACAAGACCCGAAACAGACGGCCAGGGAGTACATGGAAGTTGCCGAGGGCATGATTTCCGAAACGAAAGCGATTGACGATGCCCGGCCCCTGATGGCGGCTGCGGCTGATATGGACACAACCTTTATCAAGGCCAACTATGAGGCAGGTCATTTGCACTTGCTGACTATAGGTAAAGACTTGGCTGTGAAATACTTTCTGCGTGTCTATCGCCAGGATCCTGACTATAACTTTGCTATTTTATATTGGATAGGCAAGAGCTACCAGTTTGGACTGGAGTTCGATAAGGCTGTCGGATTTTTTAATCTTTATAAAGAGAAACTCACCAAGAAATCCAACTACCAGGGAAAAGATAAGATTGATATGGCTATGGTCGACAGGGCCATCTTTGAATGTAAAAATGGTAAAGAATACGTAGCAAATCCTGGTAATTTCTCCATTGTTAATATCGGTCGCGAAATAAACTCGGAATTTGAAGACTATGGTCCGGTACTGAATGAGAAGGAGGATGAGATTGTCTTCACCACACGCCGTCGTGATGACAACTTGAACCCTAACGTGGATATTGATAACAAACCTTTCGAGGATATATTTTATTCTAAAAAGACAGGTGGCAAATGGGAGTTTGCCAAGAATATTGGCCCCATTGTAAACACTCCATATCACTGTTCTAATCTTGCACTTTCTAAAGATGGTAAGACGCTCTTCATCTATAAAGACGATGGTGGCGGTGACATCTATTATAGCATACTCACTAATGGAGAATGGGCTGAGCCTGTGCCGTTGCCGGGTATCATTAATTCAAGCTTCGAAGAAAAATCTATTACAATATCTAAGGATGAGAAGACACTTTACTTTTCAAGTAACAGACCTGGCGGTTTTGGTGGTCTTGATATTTATAAGGCGACAAAAGACAGCAAAGGCGAATGGTCTAACGTAAAGAACCTTGGAAACCTGATCAACACTGAGGTTGATGAGGACGGCCCCTTCATTGATTACGACGACGTTACACTTTATTTCAGTAGCGAAGGTCATAAAGGCATGGGTGGCTACGATATTTTTAAAACGGTCTATAATCCACAAAAGAACGAATGGACTGATCCGGTTAATTTAGGGTATCCAATCAATACGCCTGATGATGACGTATTCTTCAGTAGTGCTTCTGACGGAAAGAGAGCTTATTATTCATCCGTTCGTGATGATGGCATGGGGTATACAGATATCTACGTGATTACCATACCAGAGGGTTTAAAGAATACCGAACCTGTTAAGGCTCCGGTTGATACGGCCAAGACTGTAGCGGTAAAAGAGCCTGTGAAGGAACCCGTTAAAGAACCAGTGAAGGAACCGATTAAAGAGCCTGTAAAAGAACCAGTAAAGGAGCCTGTGAAAGAACCTGTTGTTACCGTGAAAGAGCCGGTAAAACAACCTGTTAAGGAACCGGTAAAAGAGCCTGTTAAAAAAGAGATCAAGCCTATACACTATGTTGTCAATGTTGTGAACATGGCCGATAAAACACCAATTAACGCCAAGGTTAAGTTGGCTGGTCTTAAAGACAATATTATCGTGGCATCAACGGCTTCGGGTAATGGAGTTTATGAGTTTAAGGTAGTAAGTACCAAGGCTAAGGATTATCGTCTGTCAGTAGAAGCTGAGGGCTTTGTATTCCAAAATCAGAGCGTAAAAATTGCCGGTGCTACCGATAAAGAAAACACCATTACTAAAACTATCGAAATGCGTAAGCTGATCGTTGGAGACTCTCATGTACTGCACAACCTCTATTTTGATTTTGATAAAGCTTCGCTAAAAACTGAATCGTATAATGAGTTGAATAAACTTGAAACGATGATGCTGCAAAATGATAAGCTCATGGTAGAGATTGGTGGCCATACCGATAGCTATGGTACTAAAGCTTATAATATGAACCTGTCTCAACGCAGAGCGGAGGCGGTAAAAGATTACCTCACGAAGAAAGGAATTGATGCTCGTCGGATTACTGCTGTTGGCTATGGCAAAACTAAGCCATTGGCAAGCAATGATGATGAAGAGGAAGGACGTGAGTTAAATCGTCGTGTTGAGTTTAAAGTACTGAATAACTAAGAAATTGAAGTAATGGCTGGCTGTGCTCAAGTACAGCCAGCTAAATTTCTTTCATAGATGTAAACAAACTAACTTTCCGGCCTGTTTTTTAGAACAGCTTTTAAACCGGATTCAATGACCGTACTTCCCTATAAAGAACAATCGACCAGTAAGAAGGAGCAGGTGGCTCAGATGTTTGATAACATTAGCCATAAGTATGATTTCCTGAATCACTTTCTCAGCATGGGCATTGATAAAGGATGGAGAAAGAAAGCCATCAAGTTTCTCAGGCCACTAAATCCAAAGCAAATACTGGATGTTGCTACCGGCACTGGCGATTTTGCCTTGCAGGCTCTCACACTAAACCCTGACAAGATCACTGGTGTTGATATCTCAACAGGTATGCTTGACATGGGGAGAAAGAAAATTGAAAAGCTCAACCTTACGGCAAAGGTTGAATTACTTGAAGGTGATTCTGAAAATCTTCCTTTTCAGGAAAATAAATTCGATGCTGTAACCGTTGCATTTGGAGTGCGGAATTTTGAAAACCTGGAAAAAGGACTCGCTGAAATTTACAGAGTACTGAAGCCAGGTGCGTTGATTGTGGTGTTAGAGTTTTCAATGCCCAGACAATTTCCGTTCCGCCAGATATATAATTTTTACTTTAAAGCAGTGCTGCCAAGAATTGGGCGAATGGTTTCGAAGGATAGCGCTGCCTATACCTACTTGCCAGAATCTGTTGCAGCTTTTCCCGATGGAAATGATTTTATTGCCATACTGAATAAAATAGGATTTAAAAATACAGCATGCAAGCCACTCACTTTTGGAATAAGTTCTATCTACACAGGGCAAAAGTAATTTTGTGTGTAGGTATGATGGTGGCCTTGCAGCATCATACACTTGCACAGCGAATAAAGCATCGCGTAAAACAGAACAATCCTAACTACGATGATCGTAAGCTATCGTATGGATTTCTGATCGGGATACACTCTACTTCCTATCAGATTAAATATTCAAAGGATTTTGCTTCTCCCAAATTCGACTCCGTTACTGCTGTACTGCCTTCATGGTCGCCAGGTTTTTCATTAGGTGCTATAATAAATTACAGAATTGCAGATTTTTTTGATTTGCGTACCACACCCAAGTTTGCATTTTACGAGAACAGGTTGAAGTATACATATTCAAACAGACCCTCACAGGAGCAGTTAGTTGAAACTGTTATGGTTGAACTACCCATTTTATTAAAATACAAATCAGAACGCCGTGGTAATGTTCGCATGTATATGATCGGTGGATTCAAGCCTGGCATTGAAGCGTCTGGAAAAAAGCAAATAACAAATTCAACATCACGTGGCCTTGAGGTAAAGGGAACAAATCTTAGTGCTGAGATGGGTTTCGGATTTGATCTTTATTATCCGCTCTTCAAATTCTCTCCTGAATTACGATTCTCCAGAGGTCTTGTTAATGTATTGGATAGGACCAACGATCCATTTGCTCAGCCCATTAACCGTATCAACACCAATACCGTTACACTCTATCTTCTATTTCAATAATAGAGTGTGATGCATATAGTACTTTAACAATTTCAACTCATGTCAAAGAGGATAGCATTAATAACAGGTGCAACTTCGGGAATCGGTGAAGCAACTGCCCGACTTTTAGCAACAAATAATTTCAATCTTATTATCTGCGGCAGAAGAAAGGAGCGATTGGAAGCACTCGCGGTTGAACTCTCATTAATCACAGATGTTTTTACATTGTCTTTCGATGTTCGTGATCAGAAAGAAGTAGCCAAAGTTTTCACAACGTTACCAGATAAATGGAAAGATATTGATGTGCTTCTGAATAACGCAGGCAATGCACACGGTCTTGATCCTATACAATCAGGAAGCCTGGATGATTGGGATACCATGATCGATATTAATGTAAAAGGCTTACTCTATGTTTCGAAAGAAGTTATTCCTGTTATGACAAAAAGGAATAGTGGACACATTGTTAATATAGGTTCTATAGCAGGCAAAGAAGTTTATCCCAATGGCAATGTATACTGCGCCAGTAAGTTTGCTGTAGATGCATTAACGCGTGGCATGCGTATGGATCTCAATCCATTTAGCATTAAAGTTACTTCTATCAATCCGGGTATGGTTGAAACCGAATTTTCTTTAGTGCGATTTAAAGGAGATGAGCAACGTGCCTCTTCTGTCTACAAGGGTATGAAGCCACTTACTCCTGAAGATATTGCTGATATTATTTTATACACTGTAAACGCTCCGGCTCATGTAGTGCTGGCGGATATTACAGTTCTCCCTACAGCACAAGGCAGTAGTACGGTTGTTCATAGAAAGAACTAATGAATGAAGGAGAGGAGTGTCTTCTCATCGATATCATGCTGGCCATCGAATGTGATTTCGATTGGCTTAATTTGAAGTCGCTCCGATAAATTCCTCATCTCAGCAAACTTATCATCAGTAAGAAAGGGATCTGACTTACCATAGACCAGGTAGGTTTCTTTTTCATTTAACAACTCATGACCCTTTTCAAAGTTCATGTCAGGAGGAAAAATGCCACCCCAGAGAATAAGCCTGTTGAAGTTTACTTTTCCATCCATAGCCCAACGTGAGGCTGTGGCGGCGCCTTGAGAAAATCCAAGTAGAGTGGTCTTGCCGATGAAACCTGTACCCGTTAGTTCTTTTATGTATATAGTGTTGAGATATTGAGTGTAGTTCTCAATATCCATCAACCTGTTTTCTTTCGTCATCCAGGTTGAGCCAACACGACCTGCATAACCATCCAGGTAGTAATGAGAGAGACCTTCTGGAGCGATGACGCAGATTTTATTTTCCTGAAGAGCTCTGAATTTTCTTATAAAAAAAGAAGCAAGTTGTCCTTGGCCGTGAAGTACAAACCAAACTTGTTCCGTATTGGGACTGATTTCTCCAATTTTGAAATAGCGTGCCTGAAAGGGAAAAGATACATTGTACTGAGCCATGCGTTGGTAGTGACTAAAAATAAAAAGGCTTCCTTGTTCAGGAAGCCTTTTGTATAAATGTTGTTAACGACTAACGTTTGAAACCGAGTGCGCTACCTCCACAATATCCAGTTGAACCATCGAAGGTGTATTGGATATAATAGATACCTGTTGTGTTGCAAGGATAGGCGATGGCCGAAATAAACTGACCATTCACTTTGCTGCTGGCTACCTTGTTACGGTTGGAGTCATACAGACTCACTACAATACCATCCGTTGCCTGACCTGCAGCACAAATGTTAATCATATATTGTGTTCCTTTTGTAAATACGTATGAGTATTCGACAAATTCTTTTGCTCCCTTCTCAACTCTATAGCTTTTTAGAAAATTGAAGCCCGTTGCTAATTTAGGAATGCACTGATTGCTCATGGCTTCTGAATTACACTGTGCAATTACTTCAAGTGTACTAAGAATGAAAACCGAAAGAACAACGAAGATAAACTTTTTCATATGGCTCATTAATTATTAACCTTAGCTTATAATCTTACCTCTAATACTATCTACTACTTCTTTTATACTTACAATATCCTCATTGGTAATCTGAATAGTGCTTGAACTATTATCTTTAATTACCATAACGCCATCTACAATTTCAAAAGTTGACTCTTTATAAGTGTAGGTGATGTTAACTTTATCGAATACTTTCTTTAATCCATCCATGTCATTCAACAATGATGCCATATTCTGGTCGCTCTCTTTATAGAAAGAAAGCAGCAACATAATGTTTTCTAAAATAATCTTTTGTTCGCCAATGGTTTCTTGCAATTCCTTGTTTCCAGGATTTGCTTTTGCAACCTCGCATGTAACATGCAACGCTTCCAACCAGCCACCTGTCAATAATAAAACACTAAGATTAGCACGGCTTTGTGTTTGCAGATAGTGATTGATGCTGTTAAAATTCTGAGTTGTGATAAGCAAAAGAGAATCTAAATTTTTGCTGTTGGTAGCCAGACGGCCTACAGTTTCAATATCGAAGAATTGGCCTATGTTCAAACCATCAGCCATATCTTTAATGGCTTCCATGTACTTAACACCATCCTGATTTTGCTCATAGATATTAGTGTAACCCAAGTCAGTACCATAAATGCCCAGGTTAAGTGCCTTCTTATAGTTTGTGTTATACTTAGCTCTGTTATCAGCCGAGTTAAGGTATGTAACATTGTATTTCTTGCCAGACTCTTTGAGAATCATAGAGATTTCAAGAGGGCTCGGAATCTGCTGGAGAATATCTCCAATAACTTCTTCCGAAATAGTGGGGCCTTCTGTCTTCGCTGAATCAAGACTTTCCAGGAAAGCTTGATCCTCCGGTTTCTTTCCAGGTCCGCAAGCGGATAAGACAACCAAGATGAGCCCAATAATTGCAATTCTCATAGACATAAAATTATATGTTTACAAAGTTAAAAATTCAGCGTTCCCCGCCAAAAAGTTACATAAATGCTGCCCTATTTCTTTTTGGAAGAAACTGCCTTTGGCAACTTTACTTTATCCGAGAAACTCACATTTTCGAACAATTTAATGGCTTTTCTCAACCATTCAAAGTAAAGGGCAATGTATAAGACCAGTGTCATCAGCCAGATGATGATCATGTTAAATAAGAATGTGCTCATCTGAAATCCGAAAAAGTTCTTTTCAGGTGAGTAAAAGTGAGCCCGGTAGTCACCAACCCATGTGGGTTTGGGATCCATAAAAATAGGGTTCAATTGCTGGATAAGCTGACCATCAAACTCCAGGATTCTGTTTTTCTCTGAAATGTTCTGCACCAGGTCAGCCAGGCTCTCATTGAAATACTTATTCTTATATTCATTAAGATCATAGTTGGCAGCCTTGTTGCTCTCCAACTCAAAAACCATTTTTTCTCTTCGGGAAACGACAGCGTTGTATGCCTCCTGGTAATATTTTTTAAACCCAGCCAAAAATGCTTCTAGCTTGGCGTCGACACCGGGCGTGTAGTTCTTAATATCCCATTCAACGGAAGTGTTAATTCCCTCCAGTCCTTTTTTAAAGTAATCGTCCTTAATGCTTTCGCGAATAATATTCAGATCCTTTTGCATGATGGCCCTGATGGAATCATTCTTGTCTGTAAGGTGATCGGCAATGTATTTTCTTTTTTTGCTTAACTCTTCTGTTAAATAAGATGACTTGAAGTCGTATTGAGATTCCAGCTTTTCAAGGGCAAAGTAAGGAGCTTCATACGAGTTGTTTTTGAACTGGTAGACAGCCAATGCTTCATACGCCCAACGCGATGCCATCATGTCGGCAACGATAGGTACTTTACCTTTTGTGCTAAGAAAATCATTAAGCTTATCGAAGCTGAACAGCACACCACTCAAGATCATTTGAGGAATGAGCAACAGCGGAATCATAACGTAAACGGTAACAGCTGAATTGAATGCTGATGATACGTTTAGTCCCAATACGTTAGCCAGACAGGATGTTGTAAATAATACAAACCAGAAGGGCAGGAGCATGCTCCATTCAATACCTAATATCAGGTTGCCAATCAATACAAATGTAAATGTTTGAATAGCAGACATGGTGAACAAAATAACCAGCTTGGACATCAGGTAACTGTTCCAGCTTAGATTCAGGAATGACTCCCTCTTAAGTATTTTTCGATCCCTTATAATTTCTTCGGCACTAACGGTAAGCCCCATGAAGAGTGCTACGATGATGCTCATCAACATAAAGGCAGGGAAGTTTTCATTAAATCTGAAAATATATTCCTTACCTCCGGGAGCACTTCTATAATGAATGATGAATGCAAGAATGAGTGCTAATAACGGCGCCTCAAGTAGGTTGATTAATAAATATTGTTTGTTGCTGAGCTTGGATAATGTATCACGTGTAGTGAAGATTATCGTCTGCTTTATTTTGGTTGGAAGTGTAAGAGAATGAGGAGGCTCTTCTTTAACATCTTCAACAGGATTGATTTTAAATCTTTCTTTATAGAGATCATACCATTGTGGCGGACTGATCTTACGCTTGTTGGTTGGCTGTCCGTATTCATCAACAACTTTAGCTTCAATGATGTTGAAGATCTGTTCCGGGTTAACGTTACCGCAGGTTTCGCACTGTCCGCGATTGCTGTCAACCTGGTGAGTTGATTTTTTAAAATATGTTACGGCTTCAACCGGAGGTCCGTAGTATGCAGGGTAGCCACCAGTATCCATGATCACCATTTTGTCAAACATTTTGTAGATGTCTGATGATGGCTGGTGAATTACAACAAAGATCAACTTTCCTTTGAGAGAAAGTTCTTTTAACAAGTCGATTACATTTTCTGAGTCACGTGAAGATAAGCCGGATGTAGGCTCATCTAAAAACATGATGGCAGGTTCGCGAATAAGTTCAAGCGCTATGTTAAGACGCTTGCGCTGTCCACCGCTAATTGTTTTCTCTAATGGATTACCAACTTTTAAATCTTTACGCTGATCGAGGCCCAGATTTTCCAGCACCTCCATAACGCGTTTATGCAATTGCTCTTCGGTGAAATCGGCAAAGCAAAGTTTGCCATTATAATAGAGGTTTTCGTAAACCGTTAATTCTTCAATAAGGAGATCGTCCTGTGCTACGTAGCCAATGACGCCGTGTATTTTGTCTTTCTGAGTTTCTGTGTCAAAGCCGTTGATGAGTATCTGGCCTTTAGTTGGTTTTACCAGGCCAGCTAAAACATTAAGTAGTGTTGTTTTACCAGCACCACTGGCTCCCATTATTCCAATAAGTTTGCCTGGGCCCTCAGCAATGAGAACATTGCGTAACCCTATGGCGCCATTCGGAAATTTTAATTCATCTATGCGGGCATTAAATGATAGTTTGGTAGTCTTTAGCTCTTCGTTAAAGTTAGCTACCAGATCACTGTAATAGAGTGCATCACCAGCCTGCGTTTTAATAGTGCTGCCGTGCGAGAACAGATATACTCTGTTGGGTTGCATGGTAAAACCATTAAGCATGTTGATCTCCTCACCAAGATATTTAGTGAAGTACATATCAACACTCTGGATGCGCATGAAAATCAGACTTCCATGAATATGACCGTGAACATGCTTGTACGACTTTCCTTCTTCACCAGTCTCATCAACATTTACAAGCAGTACATCGCTAAAGTTAAGCGACTTGGCATCTTCGGTAATGATAAAACTTTCGATGAGTGTGTACTCATCTTTAACAATGTTAAAAACAGTAGAGACCGTGTTGATGATCTCCATGCGTTGAGGTGTAAAGTTTTTATCTGTGCTTACAAGCTCTAACAGCTTGATAAGTACAACCACCTTTTGTTTCTGAGTAAGGGTTTTGTTGATCTTCTTACAAATACCCAGTGTTTTAACAGAATCTTTTACAGAAGTGAGTTTGGATTTTCCTTCCTCTTCTTCTTTTCCATAGCCGGAAAACTGATCATATAGTTCTAGGTATTCCTTAACAGAATCCTGATCAAGTTCAGTTTGAAAGAAGTTGATTACAAAATCCCGCTCATTTAGCGTTGCGCCGCCATCTTGTTTGGTAATGATGGCAAAAAGTTGGGTAAGCGCTTTGAGTATTTCCTCACTCATAGGTAGGTGGATAAAGTAATCGGTTATCGATTATCTCAAGTAGTTTAAGATAACCGATAACCGACAGTATTTATGCGTTTATATTAGTATGTTTTGAATTCAAAAGGTATCTCGACTAGTTCAGAAAACTCCTGTCCGGCTTCTTCCATATCTTCATCATCTTCGTGGAAATACCACATAATTTTCATTCCCTTAATGTCCTCCAATGAGGAGAGCACATCCAGAATCAGTTTTGAAGATGCAGTATTAAAATACTCCAACTTGAATACAAATTCAGTAGAAGGGTTTGGGCTCGCTCCATACTTCGCAATCCACTCTAACACCGGCCTGTAGAACTCTGCTGAATCTTCAGGTAATGATCTTCCTGATATTTCAAAAATACCGTTTTTCTGGTCAAGGATAATTTTTGGGGTATCTTCAGCTCCTTCTAGATTTAAGATTTCCATGATATGATCTGTTTTATTTTGTTCTAATTGTGCTTATTCTAACTCGCGTGGTACGTTAACCTTCAAACAGAAGAAACAATAATCTGCTGACATCTCCGGGAATTCAAACTCAAGTTTCCCGCCTGATTTACGTGCCATATCCACAAAACCTAGTCCGGCACCACCTTTTTCCGAAATGGTTGTGTTCTTAATGATTTCCTTGTAAAGGTCTTTCAAACCATCCTTGTCAAGGCTGTTGATGTGATGGAGCTTGTCGTCCAGGCCTTTCACATTGCTTTTGCGGATAGGATTTCCTGACATGATCGTATAGCGATTATTTTCCCGACCGATTAGGAAAATAGCAGCATGACTATGTATCTCTCCGTCCACCAGCTCATCACTGTGCTTTACGATGTTTTGAAGTGACTCGACCATAACATTGAAAACCTTACGCTTAATACTAGCATCTTCTCCAGAAGAATCAATATTTCGTTCGGCCATGGCCAGAATAGACTTGGTGGTCTCCTGAGTGAAGTCACCCTGATACACCAGAATCAGTTTCTGCGACATCATGGTGCGGTGCAGGTCATAGATGAAATTCATGAGTTTGCGGTTAGATTAAAGTTTGTGGTTTTGCTAAGTTATTAATTTTATTTAAACCCATAGGCTTTAACAACCTTGGGTGTATAATTATTTTCAAAATTTGATACCGATTAATAATACGTCGTCCGTTTGCTTGTGCTCACCGCGCCATCCTTCCCACTCGTTATCAAACACTTCCACGGCTTCTGTCATGGATGATTTATGAACTCTCTCGATAATTTCCCGGGTTTTCTTCGGACCAAATTTACGGCCTTCGGGGCCACCAAACTGATCAGGGAAACCATCTGAACTAAAGTATATTGAGTCGCCTTTATCCAGATTAATCTTAGTATTAGTAAAGTTAGTCTGGTTCTTAAATATACCGCCCCCGATAGGGAATTTATTTCCTTTTACTTCTTCCATGGCGCCGCCCTTCATTACATAAAGTGGTCTGTGAGCACCTGCATATTCTACAACTCTCTCTGCTGTATTGATCTTGCAAAGTGCAATGTCCATACCATCTTTAGTAGCAGCATCTTCATCCTGACGAAGTGTTGTTGTTACACCTTCATCAAGCAAATCAAGAATTTTGCCCGGCTCGGTAATTTTACGGCTTCTTACAATATCATTCAACAAGAAATAACCAATTAATGAAAGTAATGCACCTGGTACACCGTGACCAGTACAGTCTACTGCGGCAATGAAGATATCATCTTTGATCTGAACGAACCAAGGGAAATCGCCACTTACCACATCACGAGGTTTGTATAAAATGAATGAGTCTGGCAATGCCTTATTGATTACGCGATCATTCGGAAGAATAGCATTCTGAATGCGCTTGGCGTAATTAATAGAGTCGTTGATTTTCTTGTTCTTGTTCTGAATTTCAAGTTCAATCAATTTACGCTCTGTGATATCATGTGATACAACAAGTACGGACTCCAGTTTTTCTGATTCATCAAATTCTGGAATGGCGTTAACCTGCATAACACGCTTACCCATTTCTGACGGGAAGTCCATTTCAGTGGCAACCGTTGTGTTGGTGGCGTTAACCTGTTCTACAATTCGTAGCCAACCTTCCAATACGGTAGTATCAAGATCTGCTTCTTTTACTTTCTTGTTCAGGAATGAAGCCGGACCACGACCAGTATATGTTTCGATTACCGGGTTGATGTAAGAGATAGACTCGTCTTCCAAACGTGTGATCAAGTCAGGAGAGTTTTCTGACAAGGCCTGCATCTTACTACGCATGCGTTGCTCTTGTTCAGCTCTGCGGCGTTCAGTGATGTCACGTGAGTTCAGAATGAAACCGTGAATGGCAGGGTTAGCCATACAGTTTGTTCCGGCAGATTCAATCCAGATATAGCTTCCGTCTTTGGCTTTGTATTCATATTGGACCATGGCGCGTTCATCAGGCTTGGCAAGCATGCGCTTGAAAAGATCGCGGAACGAGTCACGGTGGTCTGGATGTACCTTGTCGATATCACTCTTGCCAATCATCTCTTTCTGTCCATAACCAAGAATGGTTTCTACAGAAGGAGAGATGTAGCGGATGCTTTCATCTTCTTCATAGATGGTAATAACTTCAGAAGCATTTTCAAGAAGTAACTGCATCCGTTTTTGTGTGCGGTTTACTTCTTCAATTTGTTCTTCCAGGCGTTGATTTGAACGGGTTAACTCTTCCTGAGTAGCCTGCATTTCTTCAGCGTTCTGACGAAGTACTTCTTGTTTCTCCTTCAGCTCGTTACTCATCTCCTGAGATTCAGCAAGAAGTTTGCGAGTGCGTTCGTTAACCTTGATGTTGAATATGGTACGCGCTAAAATCAAACTTAACTCCTGAACAAATTTAACTTGTGAAGGATCGAATTTTTTGAATCCGGCAAATTCCAATACACCATACACTTCTTCGTTGGTGATCAATGGTACAATGAGGATACATTTAGGTCGTTGATCACCTAATATACCAGAGGTGATGGTTACATACTGATCAGGAATTTCAGTTCGTAATACAGTATCTTTTTCAGCTGCAGCTTGGCCTACTAAGCCTTCTGCGAATTTGAATTTTGACTGTAAATATTTTTTACGACCGTAAGCATAACTGGCTCTGATTTCAATCATGGGCTTACCCGGATTGTCATCATTTACAGTATAGAATGCGCCTTGAATAGCACCAATTTTATCGAGAATAAATTTGATAACATCATCGCCAAGATCGTCGATAGTGTCATGCATACGGAGGATCTCACTGATCTCAGCAACACCTCTTACAATCCAGTTACGTTCTTTGTCTCTGCGCTCATTTTCAATAAGGTTGTTGCGCATGTTAATGAGCGACATACCCAACAGGTCGTTTTCACTGGCAGGCTTGAATTCAGTATCATACTTAGCTTCCCCGATTTTCTGAGCAAACTCTGCGTTATGCTTAAGGGTGTCAACCAACTCATCTACTTTGTTAGCCATCTGACCCAACTCATCATTGCTGTGATCTTCTGCTTTTTCAGGCAAAATACCTTGAGCTACCATGCCCAATGTATTGCGCATGGTGTAAAGAGGTCTTGTTATGGAACGCGCAAAAATCATAGAAAGCAATGCGGCCAGTGCAATAACACATAGGCCAACGAAGATGGAGATCTTCACCACTACATTGTCTTTTCCGTTGGCTTCAACGGTATTGATTTTAGCTATTAAAACCCAACCTGGAAGTTTGATCTTACGGGTTGCTACCAATACATCGTCGCCTTTGTAATCAGTATCTTCTGTTGTCAGATTCTTTCCATCAAGTGTGGCAACAATGTTTTTTACAGACTTGTCTTCTTTAGTAATAGGGGCAACGGTCTTGCCATTTCTCAGCGCACTGATGTATTCAATTTTTTTAGCTGTGTTTAGTTGAGCAAGAATAACTTCACCTGTTTCACCAAGGCCTTTGTAGTCGTTGAGTAAGTTGAGGTGTTTCTTAATGTTCAGTTTTATAATCAGAAGCTGATTGCCAGTAGTTGTTGTTACCGGTGCTCCAACGTACATGATTGTAGAGGTGCTGTCGTTAAAGACACTTCCAAAGTAGATTCCTTTTTGTGCATTGTCGAATGTGGCTCCGTCAGGGTCAAGGAAATTGCCTGAGCTTTTCTTTGGGTCTGTGGAGGCAACTATCGATCCGGTAGTGGAGGTGAGTATTATCTGTTCAAAACCAAAGATCTCTTTTTGTGAGTTTAAATAATCAACTATTCCGCCATTGCCTGCAGATGATGATGATAGTGTTGTGTCTCCGCCGCCACCCATGTCCATTCCACCCATCAACGCATCTAGACCGCCACCACTTGTTGAGCCTGTGCTGGTACTGCCAGTGGTTAACTTTTCAGAAGACTGAAGGAGTTTAATTTCAGACTCGACCTTTTCAAAATAGTTTTCAAAATAAGCAGCCCGGTTGTCTGCTATAACGGTGAGGTTATTGGTATACTTTTCCTGGTTGGTTCGTACGTTGTAATCGTACATGAAAAAGCTTACTGCCGACACAGCTACAAGCGTGATGACGATAATTAAAACCGTGACCTTGGTACTGATATTTATGTTCTTAATCATAAGCGTTTTGCGCAAATGTTAGTTTGTTTGTTGCTATTTAATTTTATCTGCCAACAATTGAGCTGACTCTTCTACAAATTTCCGTTGGTCTTCATTGATCGGCGCAAAAGATGCAATTTCAACTACACCCAATATAGCTTGTCCCTTCAAAACTGGAGCAATGAGCAGAAAGCGCGGTGAAGCACTTCCTAATCCGGAAATAATTTTAATGTAGCCTTCAGGCACATCATCAACATATAAAGTTTTTTCGTTAGCAGCACACTGTCCTATGAGGCCTTCTCCAAAATCAAAAACTACAGAAGTGTTTTCGCTGAAGTTGAGAGCATAACCGCTTTTTAATTCTACTTTTTTACTTCCTTCTTTTTCGGTAACGAGGTATAAAGCACCTTGTCCGGCTTCGAGCTGTTTGCAGATGGATTGTATGTATGCTTTCAGTATATCTTTTTCATTTTTAGATTGCTCAAGACTTGAGCGAACGCCATCCAGTGTTATGGTTGTGCGAGTTTCATCAGAAGAAGAATTGCCGTTGGTATAGTTTTCGTCTAACACGCGATCACGATAAACAACAACCTCACGTTGTGTACTTAGCGCTATGTAGATTGCAATAGCTCCAAGCGAAAATGAAATAGCTACAGCCAGGTAGGCTTTGATAAAAACAGCTGCAGTACCACTAACCATGAGAACGTGTGGCACGGAATACAGGAAGTATGCTGAAACCAATATGCTTACAAAGAATATGGTTGCTACGAGCAAGCTGAGTTTATATGAATCTTTGAATACGCGTATCATCGATATTGTTTATCTAATTCAATTAAAAACTGTACAATTTGGTCAACCTTGAGAACGTGATCGATTTGAGTCACTGCCAGGGCAGCTTTGGGCATGGTATCAATCATACACTCCGTAGGCTCTTGTACAATGGTAAGTCCGCCTCTTGCCTTAATGTGTTTCATTCCCAACGCTCCATCCCGGTTTGCACCTGATAATAAAATGCCTACTAATTTTTCTTTGTAAACATAAGCACAAGTGCCCAATGTAATATCAATGGCGGGTCTTGAGTTGTTAATCATTTCCTCGGTAGATAAGGCAAAGTAATTACCCAACTCGGCAGACATGTGGTAGTTGGCAGGTGCCAGGTAAACACAGCCCTTCTTAATAGGTTCCTTATCATATGGTTCAGTCACTTGCACAACGCTTTTAATAGACAGGGCCTCTACGAATCCGTGCCGCACATGTTTTAGTCTATGCAGGCACATTATGATTGGCAAAGAAAATCCTTTCGGCAGTTGCGACAGGATTTTTACAACCCCTTGAAAGCTGCCTGCTGACCCTCCTATAACAACGGCTTTATAGCTGTTATTTAAGTTGAATTTGCTCATTGGTCTCTGACAGCTTCAATTAATCTTTTATTTTCTTATAAATTTTTTCTTCGTTATTAACCACGATGAACCGGCTTGCATAGTCGCACCAGATCAGTGACTCTTTGGAGCCAATGGCCAGGTAACTATACTTGAACAAACTCTCATGGAATTTTTTTAACACTTCATTTTGTAAAGCCTGGTTAAAGTAGATCATGACATTGCGACACAAAATCAAATCAAACTTATTGAAGATGTCACCCAGCACAAGGTCGTGTTTACGGAAAGAAACATTCATCAATAGATTCTTATCAAACACGGCCATTCCGTTTTCTTCTTTATAATAATCTTTAAAGGAGCCTGTACCTTGAAAACGGATATAGTTTTTCTCATTAAGCTCCATGTTTTTAACAGGATAGCTGGCAGCCTTGGCTCGCTCCAGAATGTTCACATCCAGATCTGTTGCAATGATGGTTACATCGTGAAGAATGCCCATTTCCTTGAGCATGATGCACATGGATAAAACCTCTTCGCCAGATGAACAGCCAGCATGCCAGATCTTAAATTGTTTATGGTTAAGCAGGATAGCAGGGATGATTTCTTCCCGCATTACTCTCCAGAAACTAGGGTCACGAAACATTTCAGTCACGTTGACTGTCAGTTCATCAAGAAACTCGTTAATGAATGCCGGAGAGTCACTCAATTTCTTAAGCAAGCCGTCTACAGTAAGTTTTTTAAGTTCCATGATTCGGAGCACGCGTCTTTTGAAAGAAGACATAGCGTAATTCCGGAAGTCATAACTATACTTCTGGTAGATAAACTCCGAGATTTTTTTTAAGTCTGCAATGTCAATATCCTGCATGCAAGAAATCTTTTATTATTAAGCCAACAACTAATGTATTCAATGCCAAAATCTTAGCGTGTGTTCAATATAAATATTATCCAGGCCAAAGCCTGATGTCACCCTTTTTTTATTAACTGAATATAATCAAATCATTCAAATTCCTCCTAAAAAGCTGTTTAAGGCGCAACATACCTATTTTTTACCTGTTGTCTTGCTATCCCATTGTTGTCTGGTAATTTTAAGTGCTTCCAGGTTTATTTTTAGTTCTTTTTCAACCTGTGTAGCCAAGGCCCAGTCATCACCTTGTGCCGGTTTTTCCTGAAGCTTCTTTTCCATTTCTTGAATTATAGATTGGTATTCCTGATCCTGACGTGAGAGCTTCTCCTGAATTTCTATTAACTCATTTCTGTTCTGATCATTTCCCGCTTCACTCTCAAGCTCCTGAATACGAGCAATATACTCTCTTTCTTTGCGCGCAATTTCTTCCTGTGTGGCTTGAAGCTCTTCCATATTCTGACGCATTTCCTCTTCCTGAGCCTTCATTTGCTCAGTTTGAGTCTGGAACTGCTCAATTAATTGCCTGTTCTTTTGTGCTGATTTTACAGATGCCAGGGTTGATGCTATTGTTTCTCCAAGCTTCTCAACAAAGGCAATTTCATGAGGTTGAAATTCTCTGAAGGAGGCGAGTTCTACAATTCCATAAACTTCAGTATCAACTTTCAGAGGCACCATCAGGATTGTTTTGGGAGT
>DATJHZ010000586.1:0-2504 GCA_035493595.1 Cyclobacteriaceae bacterium
TATCTCAATCTACTCTTTCTTGTTTTAAAGAATGATAATGATTGTTCCTGCAATGATGCATAGTGCGCCGAGAGCAGTTTTTACAGTCAGTGTTTCGCCGAGAAATAAAATTGAAAATATAATAACTAATGCTACGCTAAGTTTATCGATTGGCGCGACTTGCGATACTTTTCCTAATTGTAAGGCTTTGAAATAAAAGATCCAGGATAAACCTGTTGCTATTCCGGAGAGAACAAGAAAGATTAGGTTTTGTTTTGTTAGTGACATAATTGAATTTGTTCCGCCTCTGAAAAATGCAATGGACCAGGCCAGGACTAAAATCACAACCGTTCGTATTGCTGTTGCCAGATCAGTGTCAACATTCTTTATTCCTATTTTAGCAAAGATGGCTGTGAATGCAGCAAACAATGCTGATAGTAAAGCGTAAATCCACCACATAATTCTATTTGTTTAGATCCCTGAATAAATCGTCTCTGACACGTTACAAACATCACCAAGTCAAGTTGGCAAGTTAATGGTTTTATAGTTTCCCAGCGTTGGATAATGCGCATCTCGGGTTTATAAATTCCCCTTAAATTTGTGATATGGAGCTACATCAAATCTTTCCTCAATTCGACGAGGAGCTTATCAATCATCTTGAAAAAATTGGACAAGTAGTAGAATTTGAAGAAGGAGAAATGCTGATGCGAACCGGGCAATACTTCAAAAACTCAATGCTCATTCTGGATGGCCGTGTAAAGTTATATCGGGAAGGAACCGATGGTGAAGAGTTCTTTTTATACTACCTGGAAAAAGGTAGTGCTTGTGCACTTTCTATGATTTGCGCGACAAGGAATGAAGCCTCTGCCATAAAGGCAAGAGCAATGTCACCGGTAAAAGCCTTGGAAATTCCGATCCAACACATGGATGTACTAATGAAAGAATATCGTCAGTGGTATTATTTTGTATTAGAAACTTATCGAGCCAGGTTTGGAGAATTATTAGAAGTAATTGATCAGGTTGCCTTCCACTCGATGGATCAGAAACTTGAATTTTATTTGAAACGACAATTTGATTCTTTCAAGAGCAACAGGATCACTGTTACTCATCAGGAAATAGCAGATGATCTAAACTCTTCCAGAGAAGTAATCTCCCGCCTTTTAAAAAAATTAGAATCGCAAAAAAGAATTTCTATTTCTCGCAATGAAATAACCCGCTTGAATTTATAATATGATGTGAGACATCTATTGCAGAACTTCTTCTTGTCAGCACAACCTAACATTCTTAGCAGTAGGACTATTTCTTTCCGTGTTCGCTCAATAATGTCAACGTGTGATCTAATGCTTTCGTGCTACTCCAATCATAATGGCCAGGAATAATGTATGCTGGATTTTTAAATTTTGTTTGAATCTTTTTGATGGTCTTGGGCCATTCGATAAGATTAGCTTCAGCGATATAACCTAGTTCTTTAGCTTCTGCGCTTTTTACCAAGCAACCGCCGTAGAGTAATTTCTGTTTTTCAAACCAGATCACGATATTATCCTTCGTATGTCCTTCACCTCCGTAATATGTTGCAAATGAATACTTGCCAACGGTGAATACTGTATCTTTTGAAAATAAGAATTCAGCACGAGGTCTTTCTTTTTCTTTCGAGATCTCATCAGTTTGTTTTGAGGTGTAAGTCTTAATTCCCTTTTGCCTATAGTAGTCGAGTCCCGAAGTTCTGTCCTCATGCGAATGTGTTGCAATGCACATAATAACTTTTTTATGATGCCGTGCTTCGATGCTATCCAGCAAAGGTTGAAACGGACAAGTATCCCAAGGCGAATCAAAAAGCACAACGCCTTTATCTGTTACGAGATACATTCCATTGGCTTCCTGCTTTGTGGTGCCGATTAGTTTGTAGGTGTTATAAATATAGAAGTCACCCGTTAGGGGAGTGATCTTTAATTCATTGTTGATGGATTGAGCGAAGGTGTTGATGAAAGATAGGAGGAGAGTTGCTGTTATTGGGATTCGCATAAGGATTCTATTTGTTCTAAAATATATTACAATTTAGAATACTTTTGTGGGAAAATTCAAACGTTTTATCCATGCGCTTTTTTTGTGTTACAACTTTTTTAATGGGTTTCATTAGAGTAGTAAGTCTTGGTCAGTATATTCCTATGCAAACTACGATGCGCACTCCATATGGAAATGTACATAGTACCCACTATGTTTACATGCCTCATATAATGAATAATGGGAAAAGCCATGTAAGTGCAAAGTCAAAGTATGAATTTACTGTAAGACTTAAAAACGATAGCATGTTTAGGGTTAAGTCTAGAATTGATATTTCTACCAACAAACATTTTATTACTGTTAAGAAGGACAAACAAAAAATAAATATCTCACCAGCAGATACTAAGTCGATATCGCATATATCAAAGTACAATGGGTATACTATTAAAGGTATTCCTGCGGATTCCTGCTGGCTTTTTATGGTTGATAAAGGAAAGATTAATTCCTATTCGTTTATTCCAGAC
>DATJHZ010000587.1:0-7889 GCA_035493595.1 Cyclobacteriaceae bacterium
TAGCAGCAAAGACAATAACAATCTTAAATGCTTTTGTATGAAACTCTATTTGCTTTCCTTTTAAAATCATCAGTGCATGAACACCGGCAACAGCAAACCCGGTGGCCGCAAATGCAGCGAGTGTCATGTGTAGTGCCTGAAACAACCATGCATTATTAAACATGGCTTTAATTGGATCAACATTAATGTAATGTCCATTAACAACATCAAACCCGGTGGGACTATTCATCCATGCATTGGCTGATACCACGAGAATGCCCGAGGCCAATCCACTGACACCAACGATAACACCTGTAAACCAATGGAACCAGCGATTTAATTTATCCCAGCCATACAAGAAAAAACCCAACGCAATAGCTTCTATGAAAAAGGCCGTCCCTTCCAATGAGAATGGCATGCCGAAAATAGGACCAGCGTGCTTCATAAAGGTTGGCCAGAGCAAACCAAGTTCAAATGAAAGCATGGTGCCGGAAACCGCTCCGGTAGCAAAGAATATAGCAACACCTTTACTCCATGCCTTTGTAATATTGCGATAAGTAATATCTTTTGTCTTGAGCCACTTAAAGTGTGAAACTGCCATGAAGAATGGCATCACCATACCAATACAGGCATAGATTATATGAAAGCCAAGAGACAATGCCATCTGCGCGCGGGCAGCAAAGAAATCTTCCATGAAGCAATTGGATATGGACAAATATACTGGCTGAAGTATTCTGCTTTAAGAAGAACATGAAATAAAATGAAGAAAACGATTTCTTAAATAATGCGTATGACAAAAATAAAAAGCCGCTCTTTGTATTGAAGAGCGGCTAAATAAATATTCTCTTTATTCAAGAAGACTATTCTGGCCCCTTAGTAGATACGCTACTTGAGGTTGGGGTATTAAATTCAATTTCGTTTTGTGGAACATCAAAATATGACAAGTAATTATAGTTAATAAATGCGCTTGTGTTAACTAACAATTTGCTATTTGAATCAAACGATAAAATTACAGCGTTATCACGTCCTCCACCTTTGGATTTGTCATCAATAACTCCAAGTCTTCTCGCATCATAGAACGCAAGACCTCTGAAGAGAAGTGCAATTCTACGCTCACTCCTTAACTCTTCCAACGCCACATCAGCAGCTACACTTCCTATAGGAGCCAACCCTGCACCTTGCAGGCTTCTGACTGCATCAATTAAAGCAACTCCTCCATCCACATCACCAGAGCGTATGAGTACCTCTGCTTTCATTAGTTCATTTTCTTCATATGAACCTGCCAGATACGTATCTGTAACACCATAGTTATTAAGGTCTGCATAGGTTATAACAGGGGTGGCTCCATCTTTCATGCCTGCACCACCGTCCATTAAAAACCAGCGTGTACCAAATCCCAATCCTCTACCTCTTAAATTTACTATAGGTGATTCCATGGTATCAATATTATTTAGAAAGCGTAAATCATTTGCTCTGAAATCCTGCACCAAACGTTCACTTACATAAAAAGTCTGGCCGTCTTCCGTAGCAGAATAAGCAGCAGCACTTCCGAAATTAGGATCGATCACTGATCTGTTAAAGTCTTCAATACTCTTAACAACAAATACAGGATCACTGGCTTTAATACCATCTAAAACTAAATTACTAATAGCCGTCCAATCTGTAGGCGTCATATCTGCTACTTTCTTGTTCACAAGTATGTTCCTTGCTTTAATTGTATTGATATTTCTTTTCCACTGGTCTGGAGTTGGTACACCACCTTTTCCAGCCTGGCAATAGCCTGGTATAAGACTTCCAACGACTCCAGTATATGTATCCAGGTCATCAACGGCATCTAATTGCTGCACTGCTAAATCGAAATTCTTGGTCGCTTCAGCTAATATATCTGTATTCGATACAAAATTACCATTTGTAACATTGGGCTCATCTACAATAACACCAGCCACATACATGGAACCAATCCTTGAATACACATAACCTTTCCAAAAGTACGCCCATGCTTTAAGTGCTCTTTTGTTATTGTCTGCATCATCCTGATATTCTGCACCATCTATATTAGCCAATAACAAATTCATAGAGTTATTAACAAAATACATCTGCGTCCACTCCATCAAAAATGTATTTGATGGACCATAAGCTCTATCATTTCGCAACTTAAGTTCATAAGGTTGAGAAGCTCCTATAGGCATTGGCACATTTGTATTGTCATCAAGCGTTATGTCCGTTGGGTTATCAGCAAATTTATAACTCTGATTACCCCAGGGAATGAAAATTACATCACCCATAGCTTCATGAAGGCCGTAAACAACGGTTGTAAAATATCCCAGATTCTTTCCTGCCCGGGGTCCTAACTGATCATCAACGGACGCATAGTAATTTCCCATTGACATATAAAGTCCTCCTTTACCTAAAGCAATAAGACCTGACCTTGATTTCAAAGCCACATCTGTAGGCTCATTTACGTTTGTAACTTTTGACAACTCCTCCTTACATGCTGTAGCAAGAAGTAGTATTCCCGCAAAAGAAACTGCTATATATTTTCCGATTCTCATTTTCATTTTTTTTCAATTTAGAAGGTAACATTTAAGCCAATCTGATATGATTTAAAGTTAGGGAATGACCAATAGTCAAGACCTCTTTGAGTAGCAACCTGAGGTGCTGCTGAACCTGTTCCTCCAGCTGAAACATTTTGACTTGCTTCAGGATCAAAGCCAGTATACTTCGTTATTGTATACAGATTTCTTCCTGTAAATGTTAATTTAAGAGATCTTATCTTGGTTGATTGTGCAAATTTTGCAATGTCAAAACCAACAGTCAGATTACGCAGTCTGGCAAACGATGAGTTTTCAAGAAAATAGTCTTTTGTACCATTGCTTTCTGATGCATCATAAAAGCTCTTGTAATACGCAGTCCAATTTCCTTTTTCTCCATCAATAGTAACTGGCTTATCAAAGTCTCCATGCAATCCTTCTGAGTACATCCACTCCTTTGTCTGATTGTATGTTTTTACACCTGAATACCAATCAACCTGAACATTTAGCGTCAAGAAATCCTTGTAACTAAATTCATTGATAAATGACATATTGAATTTCGGCGTAGTATTGCCCAGGTAGTACTTGTCAGGAGTGAATTGAACTTGCTTCGTTGCCTTTTCTACAACTCTGCCATTAACCATTGTATAATTAGCTGCATCTGCTTCTGCAATATACCTGCTACCGGTAGGATCTGTTTGAGAAATACTTGTGAGCGCTTTGTAACCATAAATAGTTCCAATCTGCTGACTGGGTGTTAAGGTATAAGTGGCTGCACTACCCCACACAAGTGGAATATTTTTACCATCGGAAGTCTTATCAACAAAAGTTTTTGACTTACCAAAATTAGTAATCAGATTCCATCGGAAGTTCTCACCATTAAATACCTCGAAGTCTAAGCTAAACTGAACGCCTTTGGAGCTAAGCCAAACATAATTATTATAAAGAGATTCTGAACCTGAGGTTGGGGCTGTGGTGCTAGACCAAAGTACGTTTGCACCTTTTCGATTCCAAACAGAAAGACTTCCTGTTATATAATTAAACCAAGCGCCATCTTTAAGCGGAGTAATTCCAAGATCTAATCCTAAATCAAGCTCAGATGAATTTTCAACTTTGAGGGCTGGATTCTGTCTTACAGAATTAGGATATATTACTGGACCATTATCAACAGCACCTGTGGTGTAGGTGATAATTCTGGCATAGTGATTTGGTACACCACCTGCTAGATCTTTTGAACCATCCAGTTTATAAAATACAGGTTGAGTACCTGCTTCACCATAAGCTGCCCGGATTTTAAATTCTGGTAAGAATGAGGATATACCTTGCCAGAAACCAATCTTAGAAATTCTTAAAAAACCATCAGCTCTTGGAAAGGTAAATGGTTTACTTGCATCTCCATACGTTGAACTATAGTCTGATCTAAAACCTCCCGACACACCAGCGATATCTTTATATTCAAATTTTTGGTTCAACAGGTATCCGTAAGTAATAAACAAATCCTGGTATTGAGAGCTACTGGTTGAGGATGCCTGAGCACCGTCAACATTAGTAACAGGAGAATATTGTGGCAATCCAACAAAGATCTGATAATCTCTATTGAAGGAAAACTTTCTCCAGTCAAAGGCAAGCTGAGTTGTTGATTGAATAGGTAAATTGATACCCAGATCTTTAGCGAAATCAATTTTTATAATTCCTGTTACAAGCGAATTTATATTATGAGTGTTTGTTGCTAATCGTGTAATACCACCATCAATTGACTCTCCTACAAAATAGTTATTAGCCAATGATGATGCATTGCCTCTTTGATTTGCCGTTATCCGTGAGAAATTTGATCCGCTATAATCAAATCCGATCTTATAGTCTAACTGGAAGATCTTATTTATGTTATAGTGAAGATTCAGCGTTGGGAGAAGATCCAGTGTTTTATTTCTGTAATTTTGATATTGCTGAAAATAGAATGGGTTATTGTTATTTGCGCCAGCACCACCAAATTTATAAGTATAATTACCATCCTTATCTTTGAATTTCATATCTGCAAATGGATAGGTGTACATGGCAGATGAAACCGGAGCACTATTTATATAATATGGATTAACAGAATTATCAGAATAAACAACCTGAGTAATTGATCTGAATTTTATTTTCTTGGTAATGTCAAATCCAACATTTACTGAGAAGTTATATCTATCCAGTGCACCTGATACAACTGATTCTTGTTTAAGCTTGGAGAATCCTACATAGTAATCTGAAATATCTGTACCACCTGAAAGTGAAGCATGGTAATTTGTTGTAGTAGCTGCTCTAAATAATTGGGCAATGTGATCGTGATAAGAAGTATTATCCTTGTAAGGTTTATTATTCTGAGCAGTGGGGCCGTTCTCCCAATTAGGCTTTCCCCATAATCCCAGTGCGTTCTGCTTTAGCAATCCTCCATTATTGTCTAAAATATCTCCATTTGCATCTGTTGTAAATGAATGCATTTTTGGTTGGTGAACGTCTCCTATATTTAAAACATTATCAAAACTGACTCTTGATGATGCTTCTACTTTTATCGGTCCAGGCTTACCATGTTTAGTAAAAATCTGGATTACACCATTGGCTCCTTGTGCTCCATATATGGTAGCTGAAGAAGCGCCTTGAACTACTTCTACACGCTCAACATTATTTAAATCTAATGTATTGAGACTAGTTGCCTTCATCTCAATTCCATCCACCATGATAAGTGGATTAGTACCACCTGCCAATGTATTAATACCTCTTAATTGAATACTCACAGGTGTGCCAGGATTACCAGAAGATGACATAATTTGAGCTCCTGCTATTTTACCTACAAGTGCCTGATCGATTGAAGCAGTTGGTGCAGCTGGTAGTTTGTCGCCTGAAATTGATTCAACGGCAATCCCAAGCATCTTTTTATCAGTAGCTACTCCAACTCCTGTCACTACAATCTCCGACAATTGTTTAGCATCTGATGCCAGCTGTATATCAATCGTCTTACGGCCATTAATCGCCACTTCCATTGTTTGAAGACCAATGAACGAAAAGACAAGAGTTGTACCACTGGGAGGAATAGTAAGTGAGTACTTACCATCAGAATCCGTAACGGTACCGATCACAGTACCTTTAACGATAACATTAACGCCAGGAAGTAGTGTTCCATCATCAGCAGATTTGACTTGTCCGCTGACAACGAGATCCTGACCGAAAGTCAGAATCGCACCGCCCCAGAAAATGAGCAATAGTAAAATTTTCCTCATATTTTGTGTGTTTAGGTTATAAAAACATGTTAACCCAATTTAAGGTATAAATAGACAAAACAAAATACCCCAAAACGATGTATATAATTCAATTTAGCCTTGAAAATGCCCTATTTCGCAGTAGATACTACCGAAAACGCATGAATTCGTTTTAAAATCGATTGAACTTATAAGGTGGTGACTTCTATGCTTTTTACCATACGTGTAAAAAACCTTATAAATAGGCCCTGAAATGTTATAAAAGAATCAAACTATCTGCAATGTGGATCAATGCGGTTATAAATCAGATAAGTTCTGATGACCATGATTGGTTTGAATCATAAAAAATATTACCTCGCTCGACCTTCAGTGGTGAACTGATATTGTTATCATAGATAGCACCCGTACCTAAACCTTGAGGCATGTTAATCGGATAAGTAGCTGTAAACTGACAAATAGCATTCAATCCAATATTAGATTCGAGCGCCGATGTAATCCACCAACCTATACCCTGATCTTCGGCCAGGGCAATCCATTCTTTACAACCAGAAAGTCCGCCATGCAGAGATGGCTTGAGCACGATGTACTTTGGCTTAAGGCGATCAAGTAGCTGTTGTTTTTCTTGCCTGGAATGAATACCAATAAGCTCTTCATCAAATGCTATTGGTATTGGCGATTTACGGCACAACTCTTCCATTTCTGGCAAGCCAGGTTTAATGGGTTGCTCGATAGATTCAATTTTATATTTGGAGAGTTGATCAAGTCTGAACAGCACATCATCAATCTTAAAGGCACCATTGGCATCGAGACGTATCGTTATGTTTTCGCGAAAAAATCGTCGACGGATATAGTCAAGCACATCACATTCACGATCAAAGTCAAGGCCACCAACCTTAAGCTTTATACAATTGAAACCCTCGCCTATTTTCTTGCTGATCTGGTCCATCATGAAATCCATATCACCCATCCATATTAACCCGTTGATGGATATTGGCTGTCCCTTGGAAAAGGGATTATTATCGAAGATCATTCTCTTGCCTCCGTTGGCTAAATCGAGCAAGGCCGTTTCAATACCAAAAATTATAGAAGGAAACTCAGCTGATATGATAGCATGAACATTAAGTTTCTCAATATCTGTTGTTAGCTCAAGTTGATTTATCTGCGTTAGTGTCTTCGTCAGAACTTCTTCAAAATCATCCCGGGCATCCACACTCAATCCGGGCAAAGGTCCGCACTCCCCTATTCCAAAGATTTCAGGATTACCGTCATCCCAGATCTTGATAAACCACGATGCCTTATTCTGCATCAGTCCCCTGGAAGTTCGCGCTTTGAAATTGAACGTAAATACTCTCTTGGAAAATGAAGCGACCAGACTCATAATGAAAGAAATCAAAACGAAAATAAGACTTTCACATTAACTTTGAGTTTTTTCCTGCGAATGAAACTGAATATTGCCGATTACACCTACGAACTCCCAGCTAATAAGATAGCGCTATTTCCATTAGCCCAGCGCGATCATTCTAAATTACTGGCATATCAGGCAGGCAACATCAGTCATCACAAGTTTACAGATTTAACAAATCTTCTTCCTTCCAATACGTTACTCTATTTTAATAATACCAAAGTCATACCTGCCCGTCTTCATTTTCAAAAAGACACCGGAGCTTCTATAGAATTATTTCTGCTTAATCCCATAACACCTTCTATACTATTGGTAGAAGCCATGCAGGCGCATTCATCGTGTACATGGAAATGTACAATAGGTAATTTGAAACGATGGTCGTCTGACAGCATCTTAAAAAGAGAATTATACCCAGGCATCATACTAGAAGCTTGTCTTTTGAATAAAGAAGAATGTATTGTTGAATTCAAATGGACAGGTTCACTTTCTTTTGCCGAAATACTTCAATACTCAGGCGAGACACCACTGCCTCCCTATTTGAAACGCTCTGCTGAAGAATCTGATAAGGATCGATATCAGACTATCTATTCTGCTTACGAAGGAGCGGTAGCTGCACCAACAGCTGGTCTACATTTTACGGATGCTGTTTTTGAATCACTTCGCACGAAGGGTATCACGCATGATTTTGTAACGCTTCACGTCAGCGCAGGCACTTTTCAACCTGTAAAAGTTGCTGATGCG
>DATJHZ010000588.1:0-6444 GCA_035493595.1 Cyclobacteriaceae bacterium
AGCATCACTTTAACCGCATCAGAGTTTCTACTTATTCATTGAAAGAAGGTGTACTCAGTTCGCTTATTCAGCAACTGAAAATGACTCACGTTTAAATCAACAAAGTAAATATTATACTGTAGCGCCAGCGAGCAGATACAGAACAGCCATGCGGATGGCTACACCATTCTCCACTTGCTCAAGAATAATAGAATGCTGAGAGTCGGCTACGTCGCTGCTTAATTCAACGCCTCTGTTAATAGGGCCGGGATGCATAATGATGATAGGTTTCTTTAAGCTATCCAGCAACTTCTTGTTGATGCCGTAGTATAGAGAATACTCACGCAATGAAGGGAAATATTTAATCTGCTGACGCTCCAACTGAATGCGCAATACGTTGGCAACGTCACACCACAATAAAGCTTTTCTTACATCAAATTCAACTTCAACACCCAGCTGGTTTATAAACTTAGGTAACAACGTTGGCGGCCCACAAACCATCACCTTGGCACCAAGTTTCTTCAGGGCAAAGATGTTTGACAATGCAACTCGAGAATGAAGAATATCACCAATGATAGCAATTTTCTTTCCGGCTACACCGCCCAGTTTTTCACGAATTGAGAAGGCATCAAGCAATGCCTGTGTTGGATGTTCATGCGTTCCATCACCCGCGTTGACAATGTTGGCGCTGATATGTTTCGATAAGAAATGAGGCGCCCCAGGACTGGCATGACGCATCACAACCATATCTACTTTCATAGCCAGGATATTGTTGACTGTATCGAGCAGGGTTTCACCTTTCTTAACCGAGCTGTTAGAGGCAGCAAAGTTTATAACATCGGCTGAGAGTCTGCGTTCAGCCAGCTCAAATGAGAGGCGTGTGCGGGTTGAGTTCTCAAAAAAGATGTTGGCGATTGTGATATCCCGTAAGGAAGGAACTTTCTTGATCGGGCGGTTAATGACGTCTTTAAAGTTATCGGCGGTTTCAAAAATAAGTTCTATGTCTTCCTTCGTAATGTCTTTAATGCCGAGTAAATGTTTTTGACTGAGTTTAGACATAGCGTTTTTTAATCCTTATTCGTCAACCAGATTTTGTTTTGTTTATGACCCTGCGCCTGCAATTCTACCAATACGCGCTGCGAGGTAAGCGTGTTTACCACCTTGCCCACATAGTCAGCCGCGATGGGCAGGTCTCTGTTATATTTTCTATCGATCAACACCAGCAATTCAACTTTCGCCGGGCGACCAAAGGCAATCATAGCATCCAGGGCGGCACGTATACTACGGCCTGTAAAAAGCACATCATCTACCAGCACCACTTTCTTTCCTTCAATAACAAATGGTATGCGGGTTTCATTGCCTTTAGCCGGAATTTCACGACGACGAAAATCATCGCGGTGAAAGGTAGCGTCAAGGTATCCTAGCGGGATAGTTTTGCGGGTAGACTTTTGAAGTTTCTCTAAAATAAGATCAGCCAGGTAAATGCCTCGTGGCTGCATGCCAATGATAACAGTATCAGTAAAATCGCCGTGATTTTCAATTAATTCCTGGCAAAGACGGTTGACCGTGATATCTAATAGGTCTGAATCTAAGATGAGTTTCTTCTGCATACGGTCGCTGCAAATATAATGGAAAATATGGGAACGTAGAGAAGCTGCGGAGCTTGAAGTTGGATTTTTATGCACTTAAAAAATGCAGTACAGATTTAGGGTTCAATATTCCTGTACATGACTGGCAAGTCCCAACTGAGCATTACCGTCTTGATACCATTCTAGAAGAAACTCAGTGCAACTTCGAACACAAAGCACACAACAAAAACATCATTCAAACTTTCAACCTGCCTTTGTTTTAACCCGTTCAAATCATCTATCTTCGAACCAGATTAAAAGCAAGTACTAGAAAATGAAACAAGGATTACTTATCGATATGGACGGTGTGGTTTATGGTGGCGACATTATGATTCCAGGGGCCGACAAATTTATTAATGGACTCGTAAAGGATAAGATTCCGTTTATGTTCATGACCAATAACAGTCAGCGAACAAGACTGGAAGCAGTGCGTAAGCTTGCCAAGCTTGGAATTGATGTAACGGTCGATCATATCTACACCAGTGCTATGGCTACTGGTAAATTTCTTTCAAGTCAGATACCTGGAGGTACAGCTTATGTTTTAGGCGAAGGTGGCTTGCTAACCAGTCTCCATGAAAACAATATTACACTGGTTGATAATGACCCTGACTTTGTAGTGTTAGGTGAAGGAAGAAACTTCACACTTGAAATGGTACAACGTGCTGTTGATATGATTCTTGAAGGCGCCAAGTTTATTGCCACCAACAGAGATCCATCGCCTAAGAAAAAAGGCTGGAATAATTTAGGCATTGCCGCCACCGCAGCTATGATCGAAGAAGCAACTGGTGTTAAAGCCTTTGTTGTAGGAAAGCCCGGACCCGTGATGATGCGTTCTGCACGTAAAGCTCTTGGCCTCGAAACTGCCGAGACAACTATCATTGGCGATACCATGGATACTGATATTCAAGGCGGTGTACAAATGGGTTATAAAACAATTCTCGTACTGAGTGGTATCACTAAAATAGAAATGCTGAAACGTTATGCATTCAAGCCTGACATGGTTGTAAATTCTGTAGATGATATCAAGACACCACTGCCCTGGTGGTAGGACCGATTTCAAATTCTTCATTTCAAGTTTTACATTGCCAAATCAGGCTCACTAATTTGAAATTTGAGACTTTAAAATCTGGAATTAAAAAACAAACACTTGTATGTAATTGTAAATTTTTTTACTGTTTTCGTTGAAGGACGAAATATCTTTTTTGATCTTAGCGCGTCACTTGAACAGTGCCTGAAAATTTTAGAGTAAATAGTTAAGCATTCTGCAAAAGATGCTTATTTTTTGAATAAAGAGATGGCAACCGCCCCAATCCAATAAAACGGATCGGGGCGGTTTCGTTTTGGTATAATCAGAACGAACTAACAGTTGTTATATAATCGTGATGTAAGCGTTAAAAATTTGAGAACAGGAAATAAATTATGAGTCAAACACCGAAAACTTTATTCGACAAAATCTGGGATGCCCACGTGGTGAAACGAGCTGAAGGTTACCCGGATGCTTTATTTATCGACAGACATTTTATTCACGAAGTTACCAGCCCTCAAGCTTTTGACGGACTGCGTAAGCGTGGCATCAAAGTTTTTAATCCTGCACGTACAACGGCTACACCTGATCACAACGTACCAACAAAAGATCAGCACCTTCCTATCAAAGAAGCATTGTCACGTCACCAGGTTGAAACCCTGAGCAAAAATTGCAAAGAGTTCGGCGTTACGCTCTATGAATTAGGACATCCTTTCCAGGGAATTGTTCACATCATCGGCCCTGAGTTAGGTTTAACACAACCAGGCATGACGATCGTTTGTGGCGACAGTCATACCTCTACCCACGGTGCATTTGGAAATATCGCTTTCGGTATAGGCACCAGCGAAGTGGAGCAAGTATTAGGCACACAATGTATTTTACAGTACAAGCCTAAACGCATGAAAATTGAAATCAATGGTAAGTTGAGTAAAGGGGTTGTGAGCAAAGACATCATTCTTTACATCATCTCTAAAATATCAGCCAGTGGCGCTACTGGTTATTTCGTAGAATATGCTGGCGATACCATCCGCAATCTTTCTATGGAAGCCCGCATGACGGTTTGTAACATGAGCATCGAGATGGGTGCACGTGGAGGCTTGATTGCCCCTGATCAAACTACGTTCGACTATATTAAAGGAAGAAAGTTTGCTCCTCAAGGTGAAGCATTCGACAAGGCTGTTGAAAAGTGGAAAGAATTAAAGACAGATGAAGGCGCCGAGTATGACCTTGTACTGACTTATGATGCCGCTGACATTGCGCCAATGATTACTTATGGTACCAATCCAGGCATGGGTATTAAAGTAACTGACAGAATCCCTACGTTGGCCGAGTTGAAAGACATCAGCGAACAGACTTCATTCTCAAAGTCGTTAGAATATATGGGACTTGAGCCAGGCTCTCAGTTGCTTGGTAAGCAAGTTGATTATGTTTTCATCGGTAGCTGTACCAATGCCCGTATTGAGGATTTGCGTTTAGTAGCCGAAATGGTAAAAGGTAAAAAGAAAGCTGCCAACGTTGAGGTGTGGGTTATACCAGGCTCACGTCAGGTGGAAGACCAGGCTCGCAAAGAAGGTTTGGATAAGATCTTTGAAGAAGCAGGTTTCGAATTACGTCAGCCAGGTTGCTCTGCATGCTTGGGCATGAATGAAGATAAAATCCCTGCAGGTAAATATTGTATCTCTACGTCGAACAGAAACTTTGAAGGAAGACAAGGACCTAAGTCAAGAACATTCCTGGCTAGTCCGTTGAGTGCTGCTGCTGCCGCTATCACTGGCAAAGTAACTGACGTGAGAACATTCTAAAGAAGTGTTAATCCTGAAAAGATTAACTGATAACGATTAACTGACAACACAATGAGCAAAGAGAAATTTATAACCTTGAAAAGTACGGCAGTACCTCTGCCAATTGAAAATATTGATACCGATCAGATCATTCCAGCACGCTTTTTAAAAGCCACTACCCGCGAAGGTTTTGGTGAGAACTTATTCTGCGACTGGCGCTACAATAACGATGGTTCACCAAAAGCTGACTTCGTGATGAATAATCCGAAGTACTCTGGTAAAATCCTGGTTGCTGGTAAAAACTTTGGTTGTGGTAGCAGCCGTGAACACGCAGCGTGGTCTATTTATGATGCGCACTTCCGCGTGGTTATCTCCAGTTTCTTTGCTGACATCTTCAAGAACAATGCACTTAACAATGCGCTGTTACCCATCACTGTCTCTGAAGATTTTCTAAAGAAGATTTTCGATGCCATTGAAAAGAATCCAAAGACTGAAATCACAGTTGATCTTCAAAACCAGAAAGTGTCATTAGAAGATGGCTCTTCTGAAGGCTTTGACATCAACGCGTATAAAAAGATTTGCTTAACCAATGGTTATGATGATATCGACTATCTCATTTCATTGAATAGCGAAATCAGACAATTTGATTTAGCACATAGTTAATTATAAAGTCGACAGTCCACGGTCGATGGTCCACAGGAGTGGCTGTCGACTGTGGTCTGTGGACCGTGGACTTTTATAGAAAACAAGAATGAAGAAAAAAATCACCATCCTGCCGGGCGACGGAATTGGAAAAGAAGTAACAACCAGTGGTAAGCAAGCACTGGATCAGATAGCAGAATGCTTTGGTCATGAGTTTGTTTATGATTATGCTACTATTGGTCATGAGGCTATAGAAGCTACAGGCAATCCGTTACCTGATGAGTCATTAGAGAAAATGAAAAACTCTGATGCTATTCTGTTTGGAGCAGTAGGTCACCCCAAGTATGATAACGATCCATCAGCAAAGGTTCGTCCTGAGCAAGGATTGTTGAAGATGCGTAAGGAGCTTGGCTTATATGCTAATCTTCGTCCGATAAAACTTTTTGATGAATTGCTTGGAGCATCCAGCATCAAGCCTGAAATATTAAAGGGAGCTGATATTCTTTTCTTCCGTGAACTTACAGGTGACGTTTACTTTGGTGAACGTGGTCGTAAAGACAATAATGATACTGCTTTTGATACGATGATCTACTCACGTTATGAAGTAGAGCGTATTGCTCACAAAGCGTTTAAAGCAGCGCAAACCAGAAGAAAGAAATTAACATCAGTAGATAAAGCTAACGTACTGGAAAGCTCACGCTTATGGCGCGAGGTGGTACAAGAAGTTGCCAAACAATATCCTGACATTGAAGTAGATCACATGTTTGTTGATGCTGCTGCTATGAAACTGATTCAGAATCCTAAGACTTTTGATGTGGTTGTAACAGGAAATCTTTTTGGCGACATCTTAACTGATGAAGCTTCACAGATTGCAGGTTCTATGGGTATGTTAGCCTCTGCTTCTATTGGTGATAAAGTAGGTTTATATGAACCGATCCACGGAAGTGCACATGATATCACTGGTATGGGTGTTGCAAATCCATTGGCTTCTATCCTATCTGCGGCATTATTGTTAGATATCTCCTTCGGATTAAAAGCAGAATCTGAATGTGTAATCAAAGCTGTTGAAAAGACATTGAAAGAAGGCTATCGTACACGCGACATTGCTGACGCCAGCACACCACAAGACAAACTTGCAGGAACGCAAGTGATGGGCAACATGGTATGTAATAACATTCGCATTAGCCAATTAGCTGTTAAATAAAGTTTATCAGTTAATAGTTAATTGTAAGATTCGAATAACTATTAGCTGAAAATTAAGAACGATTAACTAACAACGATTAACTATTAACTGATAAAACCATGGCAAATAAAATTGAAATCTTCGATACCACGTTGCGTGACGGTGAACAAGTTCCCGGTTGCCAGCTATCGACAGAAGAGAAAATTA
>DATJHZ010000589.1:0-12823 GCA_035493595.1 Cyclobacteriaceae bacterium
TCTGGCGATTCTTTCAAGGGATTCAAGATCACTTCAGTAAACCACTTTGGATTTGTTACACCTTCTAAACCTGTCTCTGTAATGGCGGCTATTTTATTTTTTTCTTTTGATAACTCTGATATTGCACGTAAAGCCTGGAGAAAATCATTGCGCTGTTCAACTTGAGTTTTTTTGTTCCAGGTTATGCCAACATCCATGTAATCATCAAATCCCAGAATATCAACATAGTCATCACCCGGATAAGCATACAGATACGTTGCCTTTGCATTGTTGATATCCATACGACTCCTGTCTGGTGAGAAAGCATAGATCAAATGATGCAGACCTTTTTCGTTTTTCAGATAATCAACTGTAAAGCGCCAGAGCTTAATATAATCTTCTTCGCTGCAGATGCCCTTGCCCCACCAGAACCAGTTACCGTTGTGTTCGTGAAAAGGACGAAAAATAATGGGGATGTATGTTGAGCCACTCTTGCATTGACTTAAAAATGTTGCGGCTTTATCCAACCTCGATAGATAAGCCTCATGAAATTTACCTCCGGGTAAAATCTGGCTTACTGCTTTTGTTGTATCCCAAGCATTACTACCCGTTACAGGATTGTCAACATGCCACGAAACTGTGTTAATTCCTCCACGCTTGTAAACTTCTTCAATCCATGTCAATGTTTTGGAGAAGCTCACATTATCGATATTATTTTCATTACCTTCTTTGCCTACATCCCACCCGTGCACGGCAGGGTAAGCACCACATACATCTTTAACATCAGACTTACCTTCAACTGCATTCCAATCAATTCCATAAGCCATGTCTTCATGATGCCCGAACATGATGCCCTGCTGTGTAAGGTGATTAAGATTGGCATATAACCGTTTCGTTTCTTTGGTAGCATTTTTATCACTTAACTGCTGAGCAGTTAAGTTTAAAAATGAACCTGCCAGTAAGAAAATTATAATGACCTTTTTCATAATATCGTTATTGATATTTTAGTTTTCAGTTAATTGAATCCGTCGAACGCCAACAAATGCTGCACTCTTCAATCTGACCAGATAAATTCCTGATTGATTTACATGGTCTTTCGTTGAAACACTTCTGTTTGTTTCAAGTCTGCTAAAATGCTTCGTGAGAAGAGTTCTTCCCATTACATCCATTACTTCAACATCAATGTCGTGATCAGTTATGGGGATATCAAAATAAAACTGATCGTGTGCAGGATTTGGATAAACATAAAAGGCACTATTCAATATTTCATTTACACCTGTAACATTGTCGGCAGTAACAACAACTGTGTCCGCCAGACTCAGACCAGCGTCGTTACTGACAACTAAGCTCAGTTTATACTCACCTAACTGATCGGGCGTGAACTTTGCAATAACTTTATCAGCATCAGATAATGTTGTATTACTTGATGCGGGCTTTGATACCAACGTCCATGCATAACTTAAAGGAGATGCAGAAGGATTAAAGCTCAAGTTTCCTTGTACTGTTGCTTCTTTTTCTACCAACACAACTTTGTCTAGTCCTGCATTTGCAATGGGTAGTGTGAGTGCTGAAACAAACTTAACTTTTATTGCTACGGCTTTCGAGAACTTTGGCAATGTAAGTGTGGTTTTACCTGAATAGAAATAATCATTCACCACAACTTTGTCACCCGTGTTTACATTGTAATATGAGATTTCATAGTTACCCTCTGGCAACTTTGAAAAATTGCAGACAACACCGGTGAGGTTGGCTCGTGCACTTGCATCATAGATGAGCGCGTAAAAATTATTATTGCTATTAAAGCCTACAGTATTCAATGTTGCTGTGCCATACGTTGCAGTGAATACCCAATCTGAAAGAGTTCCTTCACTTGAAAAATCTTCTCCGTTCAGATAAGCTGCCGGATATTCAAACAAGCCAGACCATGCAGGATCAGTGTACGATTCCCAACGCCACATGTAATGAGGAACCTGCTTCATGATACTTGTCCAGATGGAAGTACGCTGATCATCAAAGGGAACATCGGCATTGTTGTTTGTACCATACTCTCCATTAATAATGCAGGAGACGGATGATAGAAATTTTTTATCCTGTGAAATCTGATCAGCAATTAAATTGCTACTGTACAAATGGTATTGCACTACGTCAACACCATCAAGCTTATCTAGAACAGGGAGACGCGCATCATCAGCACTGGTTGTTACAATATGATGAAATGCATCCAGCGATTTAACGTACTGCCCCATTTCATCATGCCATGCATTAACACCTGTTGACCATGTAGCCGATTGATTAGGATGATTACCTGTGAACTGAACTTCGTTAAATAACTCCCATGCAAAAACATGTGTTGAGTATCCCCAACGGGCAACAATGTAGCGCAGCAATTTTTTAGTCCTTGCCTTTGCATCTGCGTTGTAGAAGTATTGCTCAGCTTTAGTAAGCATACCACCATTAGCGCTATTATAAGGATTGTCTGACCAGTTGGAATCTACATTTTCAGAAAACATGCCGTGCTGAAATAATGTGATCTGCATGTACATATTTTTTGCTTCGCATAAATTCAACATCGAGTCTTGCTCGGCAGCAGCTTCCTGACTATAAACACCTAATCCTTTATAGAAGCTGTTTCCATTTTTCCATTCAAGACCTTGACGATCGAAAGGAACTTGCCAATACCGGACGAGGTTAGCGCCACTCGCTGACAGGTTGTTGATGATGCTGTTATAAAGCGATGTTGTATTCCATGCTACATTAATACCTAAAGGATAAAACGGTTCACCTGATGTATGTCTGAAATATTGTTTATTCTGATCTTGTTTAATAAAACCTTTCTCTGTTCCCTGATTTACAGTGAAGGTTTGCTCACTTGATGTCACAGTTCCATTAGTGTCTTTTCTTTTGAGGGTAATCTTGTGTTGTCCTGTTTGTGATGATGTGAATCGCACCATCCAGAATCCGCTGCTTCCATCCTTTGTCCAGTTGTCGGGTTGATAGGTTGCTTTCTCGAAATAGAAACAAGGAACAGTAATTACACTGGCATCGGGTAAGGTGATCGTTGCGTCGATCGATACTTCATCAGGATTGTACACATTGGTATACGTATCACTAATAGCAAAGATGCCCTCTATTTTTTTGTAGGTTAATAATTCAGTTGTGGTAAAATGCAGTTGTGTTATTTTTCCACCAACTGGAAAGACATAGATAAAAACATCCTTCGAAGATTTCTTTCCTTCGTTATCCTGAATTGTTAATGATGCTTTATAAATCCCTTCGTTAGTGTAAACATGATCTGCAATTGAACCACTGCCTGTGTTCGAATCTCCAAAATCCCAGGCATAAGATGCAATTGAACCGTCGCTATCGTACGATGTTGAAGCGTCAAAATGAACAGATTGTCCTGCAGTAATTTGAGTGGATGAAACATTCAGTATTAATATAGGTTCGCCGTTTGGCGACAATGAATTGCTGAGCTTGAAGTCGTCCAGATAAACATCTGCTACTGAGTTGTTATCAACCGAAGCATTTACTTCCAGCTTGTTGAATGTTTTATCTTTCAGTGCTGTAATATCAAAAGAGCATTCTGTCCAGACTCCGGCTGCAGGTTGAAAATTATAATCAGGAGCCCAGTTTTCTAACAACACCGTTGCGCCGTTGTCTACTTTAACATAAACACGACCTACCGTACTGTTATATATTTTGAATGTGAGCCTGTCGTTTTTTCCAACATTCTGATCACCTGCAAAATTAATGTAGATGGCCTGCCAGTTACCTGACGCCTTTTGATAATAGGCAGCATGATCACTGGCATTACCTGTTTTATTAGGATTGGTACGAACTTCGGCACCTCCTGACGACAAAGCAGGCGTCAACGCCGGCGTTTCAAAGTCGGCAATAATCTGGGCCTGGATGGAATAAAATGAAGTAGAAAATAAAATAAAAATGCACGTAAAGATCCTCATCCACATTTCCGGTTACGCAAGAAGAGCTTCTTGCCTGATTAAACTAATAAGCTTAAAAAAACATCTTTACCGCCATCACCACGAGTACAATGGACACGATAGCGATTGAAAGATCAATGGTGCGCAGAAGTTTTGATGATCTAATCTCTTGCTCATTACCTGATTCGGAGGCATAGAGCATATTTTGTACAAGTTTTAGCATAGTCTTGAGATTTAGTAAACCAAAGGTGGATTTAAATCAGAATCTGATAGCATGGTAAATGCTCCAAAATGCAAGGACAAACGTTTCCGCAGCTCGTTTAGGCCTATTTGGAGGTTTGTGTGCGGCACTTATTGAAGGCACCTGGAATAAATACCATGGGTTCAGGATACAAGTACCTTCCCTTTAGTCTGTCGTTGATCAAGTTTTTTGAGGGAACCTGATCGAAAAACCTTAACCGACCTGGTTAGAAGATGATTCTGTAAATAAAATCTGAAGCTGCCAGGATTTTCTTTGAGCTGTAGCCACCATTACCTAATTTCGTCTCATTAAAATTTCCATATAAAATATCTATTCATTAAAGGCAGATCTTAGACGGTCTGCAACTCTGTTTTTCGAAAGGCAGAGACTGGAAATTCTATTCATCAAATTTTACACATACTATATGAATTCTATATCAAAAATTGCCATCCTTGGTGGGACTGGTAAATCAGGAAAATATCTTGTAAAGGAACTTTTAAATCTGGGACTTCGCTTAAAATTTTTGCTTCGAAATCCGGAAACACTTTTGATCGACTCTCCCCTGATTGAAATAGTGCAGGGTGATGCAAGAGATCCTAAATCTGTTCAATTGTTGTTGGAAGGATGCGATGCTGTTATCAGTACACTTGGTCAGCCACGAGGCGAGGCTTCAATCTTTAGTGCCGCTACAGAAAACGTATTAAGCGCTATGAAGCGATTGAACATTAATCGCTACATAGTTACTACCGGATTGAATGTTGATACGCCATATGACAAGAAAGGAACGAAGACCAAAATGGCAACTGACTGGATGAAGGAAAACTATCCGAAGACAACACTAGATAAACAAGTGGAGTATGACATGCTCAACCAAAGCGATATTAACTGGACATTGGTCAGGCTGCCGTTAATTGAACTAACAGACGAGAAGAGAACTGTAACCGTAAGTCTTGAAGATTGTACCAGCGATAAAATCAGTTCTACTGATCTTGCCTGCTTTCTTGTTGAGCAACTATCGACTGAAGCGTACAATCGAAAAGCTCCGTTTATTGCGAACATCTAAAAAAATCAATAGTGAGTCTTATTCATGGCTCACTATTGCCTATATCCTTTTTGTAAAATCAATACATACAATCAACAGAATCAAACCAAGTCCTCCATTCGCACAGGCAATCTTCGAATTCGTTTTCCTGTAGCGGCTTGAAGAGCATTTGCCAGCGCGGCAGCGATGGGTGCAACACCAGGCTCACCTGCACCTCCCATTTTCTCTGTGCTTGGTACAATGTAAACTTCTATCACGGGTGCTTCTTGCATGCGAAGCATTCTATAATCGTTAAAATTTCGTTGCTTCACTCGTCCTTTTTCTATTGTTATTTCACCATAGAGAGCTGCGGTAAGTCCAAACACAATACCGCCTTCCATTTGTGCACGAACGCCATCAGGGTTCACCGCTATTCCGCAATCAATGGCGCACACCACACGATGAACTTTGATCTTATTATTATCAATAGATAGTTCAACAACTTGCGAAACATAACTACCCATCGCTTCACAAATGGATACTCCACGAAATTTTCCTTTAGGCAGAGGTTTATTCCATTCTGCTTTTTCAGTCGCCAGGTTAAGTGCTGACAAATGACGTGGAGATTTTTTCAATAAGGCACGTCTATAATCAACAGGATTAATAGAGGCAGCAGTAGCAAGTTCATCTATGAGTGTCTCCACCACAAAAACATTGTGCGTACTTCCAACAGATCGCCACGCTAAAACAGGAACTCCGACAGAAGTAGTATGCAATTCAAATGAATGATCTGAAATAGAATCTGTATAGGGCGCACCTAATGTTATCGAGCTATAATCAATTCCATTTTGAACGATGTATTTTTCTAATGGAGTATTCACAAAAAGAGATTGCCCTACAATGCGATGTTGCCACGCCGTTGGAAATCCATCAGCACCTACTCCAATGCGAACGTGATGCACATATATAGGACGATAGTATCCGCCTTGAATATCATCTTCACGAGTCCAGATTAATTTTATAAACTTGTTGCTTGCCTTTGCAATCTGAACGGCTTCTATTACCCAATCAGAACTAAATGAACCTCGTCTGCCAAAACTGCCACCAAGATTAGGCGTGTAGAATGCAACTTGCTCTGGCTTGAAATTTAAAAATGCTGCAACCTCAGCCTGTCGCGGTAACGGTGATTGTGTTCCTGCCCACACCTCACACTTATCTTCTGAAATTTTTACCGTGCAATTCAATGGCTCCATGGGCGCATGTGCCAGGTATGGAAAACTAAATTCTACATCAAATACTTTATTCGATTTTTCTAGTGCAGAGGTAACATCTCCTTTTTGCTGGATGATCGCTCCGTTAGTCTTTGAGAGCTTGCTGTATTCCTCTTTTAACTCCTTACTATTTATATTTTCGTTTGCACCATGTTCCCATTCTACTATCAAAGCATCACGTCCTGTTTTTGCAGCCCAAAAGTTATCGGCAATAACAGCAACTCCTGTTGGAATTTGTACAACCTGACGCACACCAGTAATCGCTTCTGCTTTGCTGGCATCATACGATTTTACTTTTCCACCAAATACAGGAGCGTGCGCAACAACAGCTGTAAGTAAACCATCAAATTTTATATCAATACCATATACTGCTTTACCATTAATCTTTTCAGGACTATCCAAACGTTTTTGAGGTTTGCCAATGTATTTCCAATCTGCAGGTTCACGAAGTTTTACTGATGGCACCGGTAATGTCGATGCTTCCGTTGTAACATCACCATAACTAAGGCGTTTATCACCAACGATGATGTAACCATTTTCTGTTCTGCAAGCTGATGTTTCTACATTGAATCTTTTTGCAGCAGCATTCACTAACATCATACGCGCAGTGGCACCTGCATAACGATATTGATCAAATTCTGATTTAGTTGTTTCAGAGCCTCCGGTAGAACGAAAGATCTGGGGTTCTTTAAAATCATTTTCGTCACCCGGTGGACCATGCTTAACTTTTATTGTATTCAGATCACAGTCCAACTCTTCTGCTATCAACATGGGCAACGTTGTCCATATACCTTGCCCCATCTCAACCTTTGATAGAATAACATGAATGCTATTATCCTCACCGATCATCAGGAAAGGATTAAACGTATGCAGCGTTGGAGTTAATGTTTCCGAAATGATGGGTGCAGAGTTTGAAGGAAGAGCAAGAGAGATTAAAAGACCACCGCCCGCGATAGTGCTGATACGAAGGAAGTCTCTCCTGTTTATCGTTTCGTTTTTATCCAAAGTATTTAGCTGGGACAAGTTCTATACTAAACATACGACCGTTTCAGATCAATGTTAAAGAAAACAGAACCGTTAACTAAAGATTAACAACATCGCGTGAAGGAACCGCTTGGCTCAGATGTCTATACTTTTCTGTACATGATGTAAGCGTCGACATATCCCAACTCAATATGATTGTATCCTTGGGGGATTGTTCCAATAATTTTGAATCCATGTTTCTCCCAGAGCTTTACGGCAACCTTATTTGTGCTTACCACGATATTAAATTGCATGGCCTTATATCCTAATATTTTTGCAATTTCTAATGAGTGCTCACACAGTGCACTTCCTACACCTTTTCCTCGTGCATCCGGATGAACCATGTAACCACAATTAGCAACATGAGAACCAAGATCAATCTGGTTCGGCTTAATAATATAGGTTCCAATTATTTTACCTTGTTCTTCTGCAACGTATGTTTTCATGGACGGAGCAAACCAAAGTTTAGACAGATCTTCTTTCTTCGTGTTCGGATCGAAAACATAGGTATCACCAGTCTTAATAACATTGGAAAATATCTCCCAGATAGAATCGTGATCCTGA
This sequence comes from Cyclobacteriaceae bacterium, assembly GCA_035493595.1. Taxonomy (GTDB): domain Bacteria; phylum Bacteroidota; class Bacteroidia; order Cytophagales; family Cyclobacteriaceae; genus DATCRE01. The sequence goes on from DATJHZ010000589.1 coordinate 8,041, forward strand.
TGAGTTGCTTCTCTTATTTTCATTTAGTTTTTTTTAGTTTGAAATATAAGATCTATTAGTTACCAAAAATTCAGCACTTTGTTCTTGTTTTGCTTGTTCAATTACCACACCAAGTTTGAAAGCATCATAATCAGCTTCAAATTTGTCCCGTTTTTTTGTTCCTTTTTTACCAACTTTTTTGTTGATAAACTCACTTAGACTCATTGAACCTTCTCTATTCATAATGCTCTTGTTAAATTTTTCTCCTTTTCAATTATAAATGTATTATAACTGAATGGCGGTTTGAAGAATGTCAAAATACAAAAAAAGCGCAAGCGATAAACGCTTGCGCCAGATGTGTAGAGTATAAAATAAATAATTAGTACAAGAATAAAGAGAAGCTAGTCAACGTAGTCAGGTAAATTAGCCAGGAAAACCTCGGTAATTAATAACGGATTTCCTGATAATTTAAACATCGATCTGCGTGCCCACAATTCAGGAAGTCGTGCCTTTCTTTGAACCACAGCTTTATAGAAATTTTCATGAACCATGGCATCGAATAATAGCTCGTCGTTTTCTGTGATCCGCTTAACTTCAAATTCACTACGCGATAAAGTAGCATCCTTATAAAGAATGGTTTCGCCAATGGGTCTGTCACCCAAATTATCAAGTTCTTCTCTCCTCGCCTGATATGTTGAAAATGGCATTGTTACCCGTGCATAAACCAAAGGATTTCCTTTTTCTCCCAAGTACGTTTCGCGAATGTAACCGAATGGAGTCTCATAACATTTTAGTGCAGCTACTTCGTCAGAATAAAGTGGCTTCATGCTTTGGCTCGTCACCTCTACACAAAATTCATGACATACTTTCTTCAGCGCCTGACTCAACACGTGAGGTTTGTAAAGCCACCCACGAACTAACTGAGGTACTTGTTCGCTTTGCTGTACTGAAGAGGTAATCGTTTTCCAATAGCTTACTCCATGACGATCATCGCTCGAAGTAGGTTTGTAAGCAATCATACCTACACGCTCTCTGCCATCCATGCGGATGCCTTCTGGTAATGCACCTTCCTCCTCTCCAAAATATCGGATTTCTCTTATGACAAAACCTGCATCAACAAAAGCTCTTTGCAAATCTTCCTGTCCGATATGATGAATTTTATTAGGCAGATGTCTGTATATATTCGGGTCATTGCTAAATCGTGATAAATCATCAATGTAACCCGCCCACTTCACACCTGCTCTTTGACGCTCTTCATATAGAGGAATGTAAGAAGATACGTGACTTATATAAGGCGTGAATGAAACAACAAATACCTCTCCACCGGGAGCAAGCCAATTGTAAATCGACTTAGCGCCTTGTTCAATCTCTTCTCCACTTAGAAATGGAAGCACCTGAGACATATAAACGGCGCCAATTGATTCCGGAGCTAAATCAAAATCAGGAAATCTTTCTTTTAGAGTAATCAGACGATTTCGAAGTGGCGTATCCAGGGAATCAGCAATAGCAATCAAATGTTCTTCCTCTATATCTACAGCAATCACTCTCGCTCCTGTTTCAAGAGCGGGAATTGTTGCCACACCGTAAGCAGCACCTATATCCATTACAGGTTTGGTTGCCTTTGAAGCAAAATTTATAAAAGCTTTTCCGAACGAAGTAAGTTCATAAGTAAAACCCTTTTTATTTCTAGTTGATATTGCAGTTTGTGTTTCCATAGATTAAGCCAGTTTATGTTTACACTATATGAAATACTCATAACTCCTTTATCTGATAAAAAAGTTACTCAAACTGAAAGTATCTAAACTGAAACTTTTGCCAGGCTTTTAAACCAACTTTTTGCAGAGTCAATATTTCCGAACATCTGCACAATCATTTTATCTCCTTTCTTATCAGTGTTCTCTACATATTTCTTTACTGACATTCCACCGAATACATTTTCAGGCAAAACAAAAGCAACATGATAAATACCAGCTTTTATAGCGCGTGGATTCCAGTCATCAGCTACCCACTTTGTATCTTTATCAGGTTGAACTACGTGTTTGGATGTATCAGCTAACCATAATATAGCCTCATCATTTTGTTTTTTCTGAATTAAGAAATCAAGTCCCTTATTCAGGAAATCTCTAAACTGCTCACTACTCATAAAACCGTCAAACCTCGCGATAATAGCAGGCACCGTTGCATCATACTCCAATGATCCGAATTTTTCTTCAAGAAGTTTCATAATTAAATTGTTGTGTTTTTAGTTAAAAATTGAACTAACTGTGGGATATATTCATCGACATAACGATGATCTATGCCCAAAATTTAATTAATGTATCTCACTATCCGAAAAGGTATTTTTCAGGTTTTTACATTTTTTTATTGTTAAGTCACTTAACATAAATCCAACTTTGAGCATATATGTATTGACGCAATAAGTTCTTTCCAATAACGTTTCAAACCGTTGCACTATACTTTTTTTACTGAAAAATGCTTAAACGACAGGTTTTAAAGGGTTGATCAACGGGTAACCCTTAGCAGGATTCGGATTTAAAAGATTTGTGATTCTAAGAAAAGTGAAAAGATCAGTTTCCTCTTTTCTAATCCAATTAAAACACGTTCATTAAAGATATTCGGGTTAATAAACAGTCGCGCCGGGATTTGGAAACCTGAGGAACAAGGATTAAAAATCTATAGGCCACAGTTGAAACCGGGCACAAAGCACGTCCACAAGATTCTGTGTCCGCTTTGGATACATATATTTAAGGAGATGTTAATCCCTATAGTTCAAAGCTGGTTTTCTATCGCCCAGTAATGCTTTATACTGGTAGTCACCTTTAGAGGTGTTGAATTCTTCTTTTGCTTTTTTGATAAGATCGGGATTCGTAAATAAATCGATGGCAGTTAACGCAATAGTTTTCGCAGCCACCATCATTCCTTTTATTCCAATGTCAGTACCGCCACTGGCAATGGCCTGCCAGCTATGCGCTGTGGTGCCTGGCACCCACGTAGCTGCTTCTAGCCCTACTGTAGGTACAGCATAGCTCACATCACCAACATCTGTTGAGCCTTGCGCCTTTTCTGTGTGTAATGGTTTTACTACTGCTGCCGACTCCAGTGCGGGGATCTTACCTAAAAAACTAGTTTGCAAATCTTTTGAGAATACTATTTCATCTGGTGTATACTTTACGCCACCTACTTTTTCTAAGTTGATTTGCATAGCAGAAGCAAGGGTTTTATTTATGAGTAAGTCGTGCGTGCCTCCAATTATTTCATAATCCATTTTTGTCTCCGTCCCCAACGCTGCACCTTCGGCAGCCTTTACAACTCTGTCGAATGTATTTACGGTTACTTCTCTTTCGGGATTTCTAACATAATAATAAACCTCAGCAAACTCCGGAACCACATTTGGCGCTTTGCCTCCATTGGTAATAACATAATGAATGCGCGTTTCCTGGGGAATGTGCTCACGCATGAGGTTCACCATATAATCCATTCCTTCAACCGCATCTAAAGCAGAGCGTCCTTTTTCAGGAGAAGCAGATGCATGCGATGCAATACCATGAAATCTGAACTTGGCCGATTTATTTGCCAACGCGCTTGTATACGTTACCGAGTTATTATCGCCCGGATGCCAATGGAGCGCCACATCCACATCGTTGAACAATCCTTCACGAACCATGTAAACTTTTCCACTTCCACCTTCTTCAGCAGGACAACCAAATACTTTAACAGTGCCTTTAATTTTCCCTTCCGTCATTAATTTCTTAATTGCTATACCCGCTGCTACCGAACCAGTACCAAATAAATGATGGCCGCACGCATGTCCACTATTTTTGTTTTCAATGGGAGTTTTGATGGGAGAATTATTTTGAGATAATCCTGGTAACGCATCAAACTCTGCAAGAATTGCGATAACGGGTTTCCCGGTTCCATACGTTGCGACAAATGCTGTAGGGATACCGGCAACACCAGCTTCTACACTAAATCCATTTTCTTTTAATGTATTTTGTAACAGCGTTGAGCTTTTAAATTCTTTATAGCCCACCTCAGCATAATCCCAGATCGTCAACGCTATTTTTTTATATCCATCATAATCAGATTGAATATTTTCTGCTGCCAGAGTTTTGAAACCATCAACGGTTTTGGCTGTAGCATTACGCTGTGCTGTACAATGGTAATGAATAATCATTGAAAATATGATTAAAGGAATCCGTTTCATGGCATCTGAAATTTGAATGAGATGGATAAATATAAAAAATTACGAATGATCTTCATCAACAGCCAGAGATGAAAATCACCGTTCAGAGAAACTGTCTCTTACTTTCTTATTTTCTTTAGATATATCAGCGCCGCCAATACTGAGCTTGGCGCAAATAAAAATATAGCTGCTAATTGTGAATAGTGATTTCCTGTTGTTTTGAATAAGGAGAATGTTGCAAAACCAGCGATGATTGCAGCAAGGACATAATTAATTGCGAGGTTATGAGATTTTGAAATCAATTGTGTCAAGAGTCCTCCAATGAAAGCGAATACCATTCCATAAATGATTGTAAGAACCATGAAACCTGAGGAAGAATCTGCATGCGGATCAACACCCGATAATTGAAATAACAGCACAGCGCTGATTACAAAGATTGCGTAACCAACTACAACAGCTATAATGTTTCTAAGGATATTCATTTACTAAAAATAGTAAATTCAAATCGATTAATACAGATTTGAAATGACCACTATTCTAAAAAACAGATTGATCATCCGGATTGGAGAGCAAAGTAATAAGAGCAAAGAATGCTGTTTGACTTAAAATGATTTTACATTC
>DATJHZ010000590.1:0-14853 GCA_035493595.1 Cyclobacteriaceae bacterium
CATAACATTAGCAGCTGGCGTTCAGGTTATCAGAATTAAAGTTGGTACGGGAGGATTTAACCTTGGCAAGATCACCTTTACCAATACAGGTGGTAGTGTTTCAGTAACAGGTGTGACTATGTCGCCAACATCAGCTTCTATTGCTGTTGGAGGAACACAACAATTAACAGCAACGATAGCACCATCAAACGCTACTAATAAAAATGTAACGTGGAGTTCAAGTAATACAGCTGTTGCAACGGTTAATTCATCAGGATTAGTAACTGCTGTAGCCGCAGGAACTGCAACAATCACAGTGACTACGCAAGACGGAGCAAAGACTGCAACATCAGCCATTACGGTTACAACAGTAGCAGTAACAGGTGTTACTGTTTCACCGACAACAGCAACGTTGGTAGGTGGAGGTACGCAACAATTAACGGCTACTATAGCACCATCAAATGCTACAAATAAAAACATAACATGGAGTTCGAGCAATACGGCAATAGCGACAGTCAATAGCAGTGGACTCGTAACAGCGATAGCAGCTGGTACTGCAACAATCACCGTGATAACACAAGACGGATCAAAAACAGCAACGTCTTCTATAACTGTATCATCATCGGCTATAGCAGTGACGGGCGTTACTGTATCGCCGACGTCAGCTTCCATCACTGCAGGAGGAACACAACAACTTACAGCGACAGTGGCTCCGGCAAATGCAACGAATAAGAATGTAACGTGGAGCTCAAGCAATACAGCTATAGCAACTGTTAGCACAAGTGGTTTGGTTTCGGCAGTTTCAGCAGGGACAGCAACCATCACAGTGACTACGCAGGATGGAGCAAAAACAGCAACATCTGCTATTACTGTAATAGCTTCTTCAGCGATATGCACAGGCGTTGGACCTAACGCTCCTGGCACATCTACTCCTGATTATTCATGGCAAGCTACAAACTCAGCTAATCCAACGATAACATTTATTCCAGGTACGCCAATTACCGGCTGTGACTTTGCCATTGTCTATGTTAAAATAGGTTCAGGTGGCTATGCAGGTTATATCATGAATGCTTCCGGATCTAATTTTACATACTCGATAACAGCAGCTACAGGAAGTGCAGTGTCTATCTACTTTACCTATCGTATAAGTGCAGGCGGCGCTGAACGTAATTCAAGTGCATCGCCAGGATCTTTCACAGTAGGCTCATGCGGAGGTACGGCAAATATTTCACCAACGGTAAGCATCAGTTCACCAACAACTGGCGCGACGTTTACAGCACCGGCCAGCATCACTATCAATGCAACGGCGTCAGATTCGGATGGAACTATTAGCAAAGTTGAATTCTATAACGGAACAACACTACTAGGTACTGATACATCAAGCCCATACAGTTATGCATGGACAGGTGTTACTGCAGGAAGTTATTCCTTAACAGCAAAAGCAACTGACAATGCAACAGCCACCACAACATCAACAGCTGTTTCTGTAACAGTGTCGGCCGCTAACGTGGCGCCGACGGTAAGTATTACATCACCAACCAATGGTGCATCTTTCTCTGCGCCAGCCAGCGTTACTATAAATGCTAATGCTGCAGATAGTGATGGAACTATCAGTAAAGTTGAATTCTATAATGGAGCTACATTGCTGGGCACTGATACCTCAAGTCCTTATAGCTATGTATGGAGTTCTGTTGCTGCGGGTAATTATTCCATAACAGCAAAAGCAACTGATAATGCTACTGCTGTTACCACGTCTTCGGCTGTTAGTATAACGGTAAGCAATTCAAGTGTATGCACAGGTAGTGGCCCCATTGCTTCTGGTCAATCGGTGCCTGATTATTCGTATGAGATTTCAACCAATGGAACTGTTAATATCAAGTTTATTCCACTGAGTCCAATTGCAGGATGCGATATGGTTATTTTTTATTATCGTATCGGTACAGGTGGTTATGCAGGTTATGGTATGACAGCTTCGGGAGCAAACTTTACAACCTCCGTATCAATAGCCAGCGGTTCTAATATTCAATTCTATTTCACTTACCGAAGAAGTGCAGGTGGACTAGAAAGTAACTCAAGCGCAACTCCTCATAGCTATGTTGTTGGTACGTCATGTGCTGGTGTACGTGTTGTTGGGATAGAGGATAATGTAACAATAGAAGATACTTATGATTTGTTTCCTAACCCAGTTGAGCACACACTTACTGTGCAGGGAGCAACAGGAGGATCACTCGGCATTATTAATATGCAAGGTGTTGAGGTGTCTGGCGGATTGATGAAAACAGATGAGAGAGAAGTATCACATCTAAGTGCAGGTGTTTATACTATTATTCTCATCAAAGACAACAAGCGCATTGTTAAGCGATTCGTTAAGAAATAAAAAAAGGTTAAGAGTAATATAAAAAAGAAAGAGGTGGACATTCATTCGTCCACCTCTTTTGATTTATAGAAATCTGGAAATTATTTCGAAGCTATTTTAATGAACTTCACTTCTGTTATTTTGTCCTGAGCTACGAAAGCGCCGTTATCAAAAGTTTGGGATTTTATTTTTACTGAGATGGTTAAAATAATATCACTCAATTCTGCATAGCCTTCAACTTTGCGTTTGTCTGATAAATAAAAACTTGCTGGCAACAGATTAGTATTTTCTTCTTTTTCGATGTAGCCTTTTACTTCTCCTTGTCTCCATATTTCATTATCAGTATCCAGTACAATCATTTGGTAACGTCCATTAATTAATTTGATTCCGATTTTATAATAGGAGGGGTCTTCTTTAAGATCTGTATCAATTGATTTATAGATTCCTTCCAGAGGTTGTATTTCCTGCGAGCTAAAATACCTGCGCAACGTTTCTTCAGATTCATTAGTAACCTCAACACGAGGTATAAACTTTTTAAGATTCATCGATTCATTAAATTGATAGTTCGACAACAGAACAGGATGTAAAAGTGTGCGTATTCCATTATCAACAGTAGCACCAGGTGGCAGTCTAAAACTATTCTGAAAAACAACCTCGTCTCTGCAATTCACAGCCATGATCTTCAGTGTTTGATTGGAGGGATCGGCCGGAGAAAATCCCCAGAACCAAATAAGATTAAGACATTTATTTTTCTGAATTTCGACGGGCATTTCCAATTTACCTCCATATGTAGGTGTTCTACCTGAATCGTCTCGCGGAATCACCACGAATCCTTTTTCTGATAAGAGTCTTTCAATAAGATTAGTTAAACGTAGATCTTCTTTTGTAATATTATCTTGTGTGGTTCCTTTTGCAGGGGGATCAATCTCTGCAAATCTGTAGGCATTTAATTCGTTCATTTTAGAAAAATCCTGGGCAGATAGTGTAAACGCTGAAAATGCAACCAGAAACAAAATGAAAGTTTTTACATTCTTCATGCTAAGACAGATTTAGAGATAATTCCATTTGAGGCATTTCTTAATTTCATACGGCAATGATCATGCTAATGTTAATGAAGGCTGATGATTTAATGAACATTTAATTGGTACAGTTATGCGTAGGCGCTGGCATTTAAATTCCTGCTTTACTTTAACGCAAAATAATGTACCTTCATTTTATATGAAAGGCAACTATTTCATTTGAAGTAATGAAGGGGCCAAACTTGAAATTGAGCCCTTAGTTTATTGTTTAAAAGTTCGTATCCTTGTATAAAGAGTTTACCTGACTCTGACTATATTATTAGTAAAACTGATACTATTGAATGGATAAGAACGAACTGCAACTCAATAACCCTCGAATCATTCGGGCCTGGTGTATGTTTGACTGGGCCAACTCGGTTTATTCTCTTGTTATCACCACAGCAATATTTCCACTGTACTATAAGGCGGTAGCTGAAAGTCATAAGGGAAGTGATGTTGTTGAATTCCTTGGTTTTACTATTCAAAACTCGGTGCTGTATTCTTATGCACTTTCATTTTCATTTTTAATTGTTGCTGCTATGCTGCCTTTACTTTCCGGCGCAGCAGATTACTCAGGCAATAAGAAAGCCTTTATGAAGTTCTTTGTGTGGCTTGGCGGGCTTTCTTGTATTGGTCTTTACTTCTTTACTAATGTATCTAGGCTGGAGTGGGGTATTATTTGTTCTGTTCTTGCCAGTATCGGTTATTCTGGAAGTCTCGTTTTCTATGATGCTTATCTGCCTGAGATTGTAACGAAAGATCGTTATGACCAGACCAGTGCAAAAGGGTATTCTATGGGATATTATGGCAGTGTCATTTTAATGATCATCTGCCTTGTTCTCATCATGAATTATACGGTGTTTGGATTTAAAGATGAAGGACAGGCTACCCGGTTTTCATTTCTTATGGTTGGTGTCTGGTGGATTGGTTTTTCATTTATACCCTTCAGTATTTTACCAGACAAAAAGGCTGGTGACAAAACACAAAATTTATGGAGCAAAGGTTATGAAGAGATTCGTAAAGTGTGGGGTAATGTGAAACACCAACCTGACCTGAAGCGATTTTTATTGGCATACTTCTTTTACAATATGGGTGTGCAAACGGTTATGTACCTGGCGAGCTTGTTTGGCACAGATGTTTTGCATTTAAAAGAACAGAGTCTGATTCTTACAGTATTAATCATTCAATTGGTTGGTGCACTTGGCGCATGGGTGTTTGCCATGATATCGAGAGCTCAGGGCAATAGATTTGCCATCATCATCATGATTGCCATCTGGATTGGTATTTGTATTTCAGCATACTTCATCATGACAGAATTTCAATTTTTTATTCTCGCCTTTGTTGTTGGTATGGTGATGGGAGGGATTCAGTCACTATCACGAGCAACATATTCCAAACTCATTCCTGAGGATACTGTTGATACTGCGTCTTATTTTAGCTTCTACGATGTAGTATTCAATGTGTCGGTTGTATTGGGCACATTCTCTTATGGATTCATCAATCAGATCACGGGTAGCATGCGCTACAGTGCTCTTGGACTTGCTGTTTTTTTTATTATAGGAATGGTTGTCTTTCTTACCATAAAGTCAGGCAATATCGCAAAGCAGGTGAAGCGTTGATGAAGGTCTTACAAGTTTGAAAAGTGATTTTCTAACGTTGCATTGATCTCGCGCATGGCTTCTCTGAAAATCCGGTATGATGTAAGTCGATCCTGATGATTGTAAAAATTTGATACCACCATAATTTCATCGACACCAGTGTCTGCAAGGAAGCTCTCCGTTTTTTGTTTGATGGTATCTTTGCTGCCTATAAAAGCATACTTGAACATTCGTTGAAAGGCCGGGTGGTCCATCAGATCCATTAACTCAGTCGTTGGCTCTTCCGGTGGCCTGACATAATCTCTCTTGTCGGTAAGGATGCCAAGCATTGTGCGGATCATTGATGTTGAAAGTCGTGTAGCTTCATCATCGGTATCAGCTGCTATAACATTTATACATGCTATAGCGTATGGTTTTTCCAATGCAGCTGACGGCTGAAAGTTGGTGTTGTAAATGTGTAAAGCCTCAAACAATAATGCTGGAGCAAAATGACTGGCGAATGCATAGGGGAGTCCGAGCTTTGCAGCCACCACAGCGCTATCAGTACTTGATCCAAGAATATACACTGGCATCTTTACACCTTCAGCAACGGTGGCGCGCACCGGTGAAGTATTGTTATCTTTTGAAAAAAACTGTTGAATCTGGACTACCTCTTCCGGGAAAGCTTGAATTGAACGCATTCGGTCTGAACGGATAGCCTGTGCAGTGAGTTGGTCGGTGCCGGGTGCTCTTCCTAAACCAAGATCTATACGCCCCGGGAACAAGGAGCCAAGTGTACCGAATTGTTCGGCAACAATCAGTGGTGAATGATTGGGTAACATGATACCACCAGACCCTACGCGAATTCGTTGCGTTCCTCCGGCAATGTGCCCGATGAGAACCGATGTTGCTGTACTTGCAATACTGATCATGTTGTGATGTTCAGCGAGCCAGAAGCGGGTGTAACCCCAGTCCTCGGCGTGCCTGGCAAGATCAAGACTGTTGGCAAATACGTTTGTGATTGATGAGCCTGCTGGCACTGTGGCCAGTTCCAAAATGGAATGTTTTATTTCCTTACCTGATGATAGAGACATGAAATGACTATTAATTAATGGCAACTCGTTTGGAAAGGAGCTGTCATTCTGTGATTCTTCAGTCAAACACCAACAATGCCTTTAAGATTCATTTTGAAGAAAAAAATTGTTTCTTATACAAGACACTAAAACACTCAAGCGGTGAGTATAAAGACTTACCGAGCTACACTGAATTAGTGTGTTAGTAGCTTCCACGCCGAGGACTTTTTAAGCATTTGGATTATTTTAGTTTCTTCCACTTGTAGTTTTCGTGAACCATTTTTAAGGTCTTTTCCATTTATTTCAGCATTCTCAAGTCTGATTTTATTTTGCTTGCATGTTGAAATGTTAAATTTTATAGGCTCAATCTTTAAGTCCTCTCGTTTGTTTTCAACCTTACTCGTCTCTTCATCAACTATTTCGCTTACAATTGTCTGTTTAAATGTCAAGACCAGATAGTCTCCTTTAATTGAATAAGTTCCCGTATAATAGACGTCGTTAAAAATGCATCTGGCTATCAAACTAAATTGTTTGTCAGTCAGAAAAATTAAGTCACTTGAGCAGCAGTCGCATTCGGGATTTACACTGCAGTTGTCTTCCAGAAAGCTTTCGGCAAGTTGATAAACCTGCCCTTTAAGACTTTGTCCAAACGATACGGCATGCAGCCCGATAATTAGTAATATAATGATTCGAAGCATTTGTGCTATGTTGATGACTAGAAAAGTCACTTCAGCTGTAGAGAGGCTACGGCTTTAAACCACGTGTTTTTAGTTTCCTTTTTCTGATACTTGTAGTTTACGCTAACTAAGTTTCCTTTTATCAATACGTTTTCTACTAACGATTCAGGATAGATTTCTCCAGAGTTTTTTAGTGTGTAAGCTAATCGGCCTTTAGGTAGTAGAATCTTCTGTGTTTTTTCAGAATCTATACTGTAGACGTTTATAAAATCAAGTGCTTTGTGATCGATATAAACTATTGTACTTCCTGAAAAATATAAGATGGTACCAATTTTCTTGGTGGGTTTCCCGGTACTTTTGTCGAAGAGTATATATTCAGGAGGAAGATCCTTGGTGTACTTATTCCGGATAAGAAACACCTTCTTAAATGCGCCGGCATATTGGTAGCCCATCTTGCCGGTATATTCTATGTTATTCTTTTGTAATGTGTAAAGTATGCGCTTGCCAGTAGTATTGTTTTCAAATGTAATCCACGAAGAGTCACAGCTGAACTGTCGGTATAATCTTGATTGACTATCAATGAGAATGGTGTCACAGGGAATAACTCCAGTAAATTCCGGCTTCTCGGCGCAGCCACAGACCTGTGAAAAACCTGAGAAGGAGGAGATCATAATAAATATGACTGGTATGTATTTCATGTTCTTGTATAACTTTATTGGTTATTGTATTCTAATATAATGATTCTATGCAGTGCTTTCAAAGCAAGTGAGTCGTATTAATGATCGTGGCTTTTCTGTTTGCTAATTTCTCGTGTCTATGTTGGTTTTCTTAACCATGAAGAACACCAACATGGACGGGGGTCAAAGCTCGCGCAGATTCTTCTTTAGATTTGGATTTTTTTCTATGCCGTCAACAAGTAGACTGACTCTTTGATAATCTTACTTGTTCTTTATGACGTAATAAGTGAAACTGTCCTCCATTATGATCAAACTCTATTTTATTGTTACCTCCATGATAAATACCAAAAAATTCTTTGCATGCCCAAATACTCCTCCACGTATATTACCAAGTTAGTTAGTTCAGCATAAGGAATTCTTACATCCCTGATTTAAAGTTGCTGCTTTGGTTATACTGTGAATGTCTTCGCGTGCTGTATTCTTATCTGGAATTTATTTCTGACTATCACCGTAAAGGTGTTAAAATCAATACGCTGAGTGTATGTAAATTAATGAAAGTACATGGAATGTAAATACGGCATAATTATTACAACGATAGTAAAATGACATTGATGATAAAAGGCAATATTCAATCGCTAAACTGTGTTATTAATCGTTGTAATGGAATGTTAATATGTAATATTTTATGCAAGATTCAATCTTATATGAAATATAAAACATGATTTAATAGTAGTTTCAATCGTATGAAGTGTCAAATGATAAATATTCTTATGAGTATAAATACTTATAAGAATTGAAGTAATGTTTTAAATATTATTGCTAAACCTTAGTCAATCTTACTTCATACTTTTGAAAAATTTTGTTTGTTGAAGAGAAGGGCGAAATCTACTTATTCAAAGGTTTTTAAACTCAATACTTCAATCAAGATTTAACATGCGGACAATTGAATCGGTTTCCGTTTTTTTAGTACAAAATTTAATTTAAAATGAGAGGTTTGTTCAGGGCTAGCTTTACTCTTTTAGTATTGCCGTTATGTTATCTTAAAGGTTTTTTGAATTTCCATAGACCTTGGCACGTGTGCTTATTACTTGTGATAAGCATTATTGGTTTAGAAACTGCAAAAGGACAGGTTCCATCTGCAGTAAGCCCAACTGTTATTCCTCCATCACCTGATGCCCAATCCTTCATTCGATATGGAGAGTATCCTGTAGACTATAGTACAGGAGTTCCTAAAATTGAAATTCCATTATACGAAGCAAAAAGCGGCAATCTTACCGTCCCAATTTCACTTTCATACCATGCGTCAGGTATACCAGTGAACGATATTTCGAGTGTTGTGGGACTTGGTTGGCGATTAAATGCAGGTGGCGTTTTTACCAGGACCATCAAAAATAAAGCAGATGAGACTGCTAACGGCATATTGACACAAGGCTATCGAACTGAATCTGAAATTGACAATGCTCCCTTAAGTTCATTAGTTTATTACAATCTGGAAAGGGTTAGCAGAGGTCAAGTTGACTCAGAGTCTGATAACTATTACTACTCAACGAGTGACGGACTATCGGCGCAGTTTGTCTATGACAATTTGGGAAATATTGTACCGCTTTCTTATAGTACTGATAAAATTATTAAACATCCTCCTATTACCCCAAACTTAACTGGATCATATAACATAGAAGTTATCAAGGACGATGGGACAAGTTATTTTTTTGATCAGCAGGAGTTAGCATTACTTGATCAAGTATGGTATCCTTCTTCCTGGTGGCTTTCTAAAATAATTTCAGCTGACAAGACTGATAGCATCACGTTTGAGTACGAAAAATATAACACCCCTTCTGTTGATTATTTTGTTTCAGAGGCATGGACTTATGGTATCAATGGCATTCCTGGCCTTTCAAGCTTTACACGCAGCCTAACTCAGCCTAATACATTTCCTTTATTATTAAAGAAAATAAATTTTAATAATGGGTATGTTCAATTTGATTACAACAATGATCGTATTGATATGCGCGATAACAGATTAACGGCAATTAGTGTTTATGATAATACAGGCACATCTTTAAAATCATTCCAATTGGCACAATCCTATTTCTATTCAGGTTTTGCCAATAATAAATTTAATTACCGATTAAAACTGGACAAACTTAATGTATTTGATGGTAAAGGTAAATTTGTAAATAATTATGCCTTCAAGTATTATGACCATACGATTTTGCCGCCTTATTTCAATCCATATGATGTTAACCCTAATGCGTGTTATGCAGTTGATTTTTGGGGTTATTATAACGGGCAAGTTAATAATCTTACCTGGGTGCCTTACTTACCTTCAATAGAACAGAATCCAAATCTCGATCCAATGTTGCCGTGGCCCAAAGTTTCAGCTAACAGAGTACCGGACGAGACCTATACTAAATCCTGTATCCTAACATCTGTTACTTATCCAACGGGAGGATATTCATTTTTTGAATATGAACCAAATGTCAAAGCTGGAGGTGGCGTCGCTGGAGGTTTAAGAATTCATCGCATCACATCACAGGCAGATAAGAATTCAATTCCTATTGCAAAACGATATGAGTATGCTAATAATTTATTGGGTTCCGGTAGGATAATGGATGCCCAAGAAAAGTACAATTACCAGCAACAAGTTATTGAAGCGGGGGAGGCTAGTGGCATGTGTTATTCTCTTTCACAATATAGAACTGTTTATACTGATAACCCAATAGTGCCATTAGCAGAGCATAATGGTAGCTCTGCTCTTTATCAAATTGTAGATGAATATACAGAGGGCGGCGAGAATGGAAGCCTAAAGACAACCTATACTTATGAAGCTGAATCAGATATTGTTTATACAGTTCAATCTCCAATGTATCAAGATGAATATTATATTGATCGTTCCTGGCGGCGTGGACAATTAGTAAATACCTTCGATTATAAACTAGTTAATGGGATATATAAACCAATAAAAGCGATCAATAACTGGTATAGCGATTACCGAATAAATACAATTATTGCCGGTACAAAGGTACAAGAGAGGATACAAACGCCACAAACCTCTGCATGCTTTCTTGACGTTTACCCCCAGTCCACTCCATTTAACCATTTGTTTTATTATTTCGACGTAACACTAGAGGTAGGAATTAAGAAGCTTATTAAGCAAATCATAAGCGAATATGACGATGATGGAAATGCACATACAACAATAAAAAATTATAGTTACGAGTCACCTAATCATTTGTTTCCTACAAAAATTGATTACCTCAATAGCAAGTCTGAAAACATAGTAACGCAGCAGAAGTATCCTCATGACTTTGCAGGAATTGCGGTTTATGATGCAATGATTAGCAGCAATCGCATTTCGCCTGTTATTCAGCAGTTGGAATTTAAGGACAATACTTTTTTACAATCTTCGAAGACCAACTATAAAGATTGGGGAAACGGAGTGATCGCCCCTGAAACTGTGGAAACTCAGCAAGGGAACACCGCTGTAACCAGACTCCATTATTTTGCCTATGATAACAATGGCAATATTTTGACTGTTGCAAAAGAGAACGATACTAAAATGACTTATTTATGGGGGTATAATCAAACATACCCAGTAGCAAGATTAGATAATATAGCGTATTCCACTATTTCATCGAATACCTTATTAGTTAATTATATCAATCAATTACAGAATTATAATGATTTAACAGACCCTGTCGTTCGTAATAATCTAAAAACTTTGAATACCAATATTCAGAATAACGTTCCGGCCAATGCAAAGGTCACCACCTACACGTACAAACCATTAGTAGGCATGACTTCACAAACAGACCCCAACGGGGTTAGTACATATTATGATTATGATGACTTCGGACGGTTAAAACTTTTAAAAAACAATGATGGTGATATTATAAAGCAAGTCAATTATAATTATCAGGAGCAACCTGATTACGAATTTTATTTTAACACCAGTATCTGGAACACATTTACTCGAAATAATTGCCCTGCAGGATATGAAGGTAATGTGGGCACATATACCATTCCGTATGGCAGGTACTCTTCAATAGTAAGTCAGCAAGAGGCTAATCAAGAGGCGCAAACTGATCTCACCACTAATGGACAATCATACGTTAATGCCAATACAGATTGTTTGCTCTCATCGATGGTATACTTAAACTATCATAATTGGACTTCTATGACATTTAGTATCAAGTATGTCAATAGTTCAACAGGTACGTCATATAACTTCACATTAAATCCGAATACGAATACTTCCTTGAGCACTATTCCAAAAGGAACTTATAATGTAACTATTACTCCAGCATCAGGAAGTGAACTTTACGACATCAGTGTTTATAATTATTCTGTGTTTGGAATTACTTCACTCACGAAAACAGGCTTGAGTTTAGATTGCAGTAACTGCGGTCATGTTGAAATTGATACGCATTAAAAAAAATAGGATATATATGAAAGTAAGAAATCTCGTTAGCTACATTATCCTTTATTTAATATTGTTTTTGCCTGTGTTAAAACTGTATGGGCAATGTACATCACTGAGTGTTGCTGTAACCGATCCAGGCCCTTTGTGTTTGGGAAGCACTGGTTACTTTCAAGCAAATATCAATCTAAGCGACGAAGACGGAACCTATTATACGTGGTATAGAAATGGAGGGATTGTTCAGCAAGGATATGGTGCCATTAATTACATTACGAATGCAATAACGAATGGTGACAAGATTAAATGTAAGGTATCTTATTCTGGAAGTATTTGTGTTACGGGAAGCCCTGCAACATCAAATGAAGTGACTGTATCGACCTTGGCACCTTCTGTTTTCATAGAGAACACTTCGGGAACAGAATTCTGTGAAGGAGACTATGTTTACTTCGAAGCAGTTACAAATGGTAATTTATCAAATTTCCGATGGAAACTGAATAATGTTTCAATGGGAACGAACTCAACTATTTTCAGTACAAACCAATTTACATCTGGAAGTGTGGTTTCAGTTACAGCAGACGCAGGCAACTGTCCTAGTGTATCTGCTAACACCTCAGGTATGTCTATAACAGTTAAACCCCTTCCCAGCGCTTCTCTCAGTCCTGTTGGTGGAGAAACTATTTGTTCCGGTTGTGTAAAAACGATAACTGCTTTGCCTTCAAGCGGCAGCTATTCATATCATTGGTTGCGTGATGGCAAACTTATTAATGGTGCAACAGCATCCACATGTTATGCTGGTGTAATTGGTACATACAGAGTTATCGTTACCAATAATAATAATGGATGTAGTAAAACATCCGATAATACATTTGTATTGAACAAAAACAATTCTCCTATTGCTAATGGTGGAGGAAATCAAACCATAACGTCGCCGATCAATTCTATTACCCTGCATGGTTCAGGATCGGACATTGAAGGATCTGCGCTAACGTATTTATGGACGAAAGTATCAGGATCAGGGGTTACTCTTTCTGGGATTAATACGTCGACATTACAAGTGACAGGTTTATCAACAGGTAGCTATACCTTCAGGCTTGCGGTATCGGATGGTATGGATATTTCGTATGATAACGTTGACGTAAAGGTTAATAGTCCAGTCAACAATTACAATTATGTTCAACAAGTCGTACCATTATTAGATAATAAAAAGGATCCCGTAGATTTAGAATCACTAAATATTCTTTCCAAAGAAAAAAATGAAACTGTAACTTACTATGATGGTTTGGGACGTCCGATTCAGTCAGTAACTACACAAGGTTCACCATTGGGACAAGATATCGTACAGCCAATAAAGTATGATGCTTATGGACTTGAGCCAATAAAATATCTACCATATGTTGGGGGAAATGATGGCTTTTATAAAAAAGAAGCTCTGACAGGCACGAATGGAAATTATACATCCAGTCCACAATATCAATTTTATCAAACTGAAGGTTTGATTCCATCTGACGTTGCTCCTTTTACTACGACTGTTTTCGAAACTAGTTCATTGAACCGTGTTGTCAAAGAAAGTGCACCTGGTTCGACTTGGCAACCTGATGCAGACAATACTTATTTGTCCACGGATCACACGATAAAACACAATTATACATTTAATACTGAAAATGAAGTTTACCTCTTTGGGTATGATGTTACATCAGGCCTAATCAACAACATCAGTCACTATGCGGCCAACGAACTTCATTCGAGTAAGACCAAAGATGAACACGGAAACGAGACTATTGTATACGTTGACAAAGATGACCGCACGGTTTGTAAAAAAGTTCAGTACGGTTTTGATACAGCAACATCGACAATACTTTATGCTTGTACATACTACATCTATGATGACTTAGGACATCTCGTCGTTGTGCTGCCACCGGAAGGTGTAAAAGCGTTAGTTCCATCCGCTAATTGAAAAACTTTATTGATACATACATTATATACACTACACTCATGAAAAAGCTATTACCATTTCTTTTTTTAATATGCTTCTACCTAAGCGCTAAAGCTCAAAACGTAAAAACCTCCACCATCCAATGGTCGTCTACTAAGACGATGGACATCAACAAAGGTGATAGCAACGATGAAGCCACAACGCTTACAAATTTTGGCACCACTCGCTTCGAATGGAAAAACCAGGATGGAAGCATGCGCAAAAATTTTCAGATTATTGAAGTTGTTGGCGACTGGACAAATGCAGCGTCAGCTGGCAGTTTAACATTTGAAGTAACGGATGGCACTAATAGTGGTACCATAACCATTCGTAAGGATGATCAAAATACAAAAGTACTTATGGTTATAGTCACTGATCCACCACAAGTTACCGAGTTAACCATTCAAAGCTCACAAGCACTTTAATCAAAGATTATTCTTAGCGTCACCTTGTCTATACCTATGCTAAAAAAGATTACTCCACTGCTGCTGTTGATCTGTGCTTTGTTATGCACTATCAACACCAAAACGCAAGCCCAAACCAATGTTATTCCCGATGACATTGAGCTTGCCGTTCTTAAAAACATCTATGATAGCTTAGGCGGTACCGGCTGGACAAGTTCAACAAACTGGCCTGCCTCGGGAAGCTGGCCTTCTACAGCTACGAGCTCACAGTTCGGCACCTGGAAAGGTATCACGGTGAGCTATGGAGATATTTCATCCATCTCATTAGTCAATAACAACCTGACAGGTGTCATTCCCAATTCAATCTCACGTCTTGTCAAACTAAAAACTCTTGCCCTGCAAAAGAACAGTATCACCGGTTCCATTCCTGCTGCTCTTGGAAAAAATACTGCACTAACAAATGTATTGCTGGATCATAATACCTTAACGGGAACAATACCTGCAGAATTTGGTAACCTTACATCGCTATTACAGCTTACACTTCATAACAATACATTAACAGGTTCCATACCATCATCACTTGGAAACCTGATATCGCTTGATATGCTTAATGTAAGTTATAATCAGCTCTCAGGCACAATCCCAACAAGCCTGGGTCAG
>DATJHZ010000591.1:0-27240 GCA_035493595.1 Cyclobacteriaceae bacterium
AGCTTCACGTTCGCACATGAATGATGAGACCCAACAGTTTATTGACAAGCTGAAAGATCCAAGTCTGGTGTCATCAGGGAGCAGTCTGAAATTTATGTTGTTGATTAATGGCAAGGCAGATGTCTATCCGCGTTACGCACCGACCATGGAGTGGGATACTGCCGCTGCCCATGCCGTAGTGAATAGTGTTGGCGTTAAAGTCCTCCAATCGAATACCAACGAAGAGCTGGTTTACAATAAGGAGAATTTGTTGAATCCTTATTTTCTTTGTTATTGAAATTAGTTCAAAATAGAGATTATTCATCATCACTGCTCGCACCATCCGACCTTGAACTTTGAACAAATTTTAACCCTGCACACTTACGCATAGCTGACTACGATGAACGCATTTTCAACCGCATCATCGTGCTCAATAACTTTATCATTAACTCCAAAAACGGATACAATCCCGCCAAAGTCTTGGTAACATTTCTGTTTTAATATGTATTAGGCAAGTAATTGGCAATTGCTCTGAAATCGTAAATTTTATCAAGATAGAATATTATTTGGTTATGTACTTAGCTAAGAGCTGCACAGGCAACATACCCGGTTAAAGTCTCCCGGACGCTAATGAGTTTGTCTTGCTTTAGACCTGTACAGGTTGGTAGCAGAGTTAGGTAATGATAAAAAACTCTGTCGACATTAAGCCATCGTACTTTAAAATGATAGTTTGCCAATTCGGATAGATAGTATATGTTTGATCTTAGATCGTGAATTAATTATGTTAGAAAGCAGGCCCGTTTATTTTCCAGGTTTAAATGGAGTGAGATTTATCGCTGCATTCTTAGTTCTACTTGATCACACTGAATTGTTCAAAGGCTATTTTGGATACAAAGTGTTTTGGCCTGAGAAGACGAGTGCTCATTTGGGAAGTTTAGGAGTGACTATTTTTTTTGTATTGAGCGGCTATCTTATTACCTATTTATTATTGATGGAAAAAAGGTCTTCCATAAGTATTAAAAATTTTTACATCCGCAGAATTTTACGTATTTGGCCTCTTTATTATTTAATTGTTGTTCTGAGCTTTTTTATAATACCTCACATTAATTTTTTTTCTGTTCCATTTTACACAGAAGATATCAATCAAAATTTTGCTCTTAAACTCACTTTGTTTTCCTGTTTAGTTGCCAATGTAGCTTTTGTCTTTTTGCCTACTGTTGCCTTCGGAAATGTTCTATGGTCAGTATCAGTTGAGGAGCAATTTTATTTGATATGGCCACATATTATCAAATATTTTAAGAATACTCTGTTGGCGCTTATATCATTATTGGCCATCTATATGATTGTTCGAACAGGGATCACCATTGATTTGCTTTCAATTAAAAAATTCTTACCTCATGGAATTGATGAGTTAATGGAACGGACAAGAATATCTTGCATGATAATAGGGGGCATAGGGGCATACATTGTTTTTAATAAAATATCCTTTATTACAAATATTATATTCTCCAGATATATTCAGATTGCAGTGCTAGCGACCTTTATGTTAATATTTTTTGATCTAATCCATTTTCCTTTCTATGGCTTAGTAAAGACTGAATTTACCGCTTTTGTAATTATGTTATGCCTGCTTAATATTTCCTGTAATCCCAAGTCTCTCGTAAAATTAGAAAACTTTTTTTTTATTTTTTTAGGTAAGATTTCTTATGGCATTTATGTTTATCATTTATTCGCCGTTGTAATTTGTATTAGATTATTTTCAAATTTCTATCCATCTTCCTTTGGAAGCTCCCATTATTTATGGGATATCTCATTGCTTGTTTCGATTACCATTTTAACAATTTTAATCGCTAATATTTCATATGTATTTTTGGAAAGTAAAATTTTAAAGCGAAAAATAAAGTACTCAACAGTTATAAGTGGGGATCAAGTAAAGTCTCATGTTTAAATAAGGAAATGTTTTGGAGCGCGGGAATGGTTTTGTTTTACAAAAATGCATTAAAGCATAATACGGCAGAATGCTTTTTAAGGCTTTGTCATCAGAGAATTTGGGTATAGGTGAAACTAGCGTTAGCCCAATAGATGCAGTTTGATGGTAAATTCGGGGTTATCCTTATATTTGCAGGCTAATATTTTAACAACCCATTATGATCCGTTCTTGGCTGTCTTTTGTTGGGGTAATTGTCCTGTTAAGTTCGTGTGTTACCAATAAAAAGTATGTTTATCTTCAAAAAAATGATATAAATATGGATAAGCCGCTGGATACGGTTGTAAGATCGTATGCATTGGATTCTTTTAAATATAAGGTTCAGCCTAACGATATTCTTTCAATTCGGGTTAAAAGTCTTACTGAAAAAGAGTTTGACTTCTTTGCTGATTATTCTGGCACAAACCAAACAAATTCGTTAGGTGGTTCAACTGCCAACGCTCTTTTAATTGGTGAGTTGGTTGATGAAGAAGGAAAGGTTCCGTTTCCTGTTATTGGTAAAGTCAAGGTTGCTGAACTAACAGTCTTTCAGGTCCAGGATACTCTTCAGAAACTTGCCAATCGGTATTTTGATTCTCCAATAGTAAAGGTTCGCTTGCTTAATTATCGAATTACCATTCTTGGTGAAGTAAACCGTGAGGGTTCAATAGTGCTTGGTAACAATAGGGTTAGTTTATTGGAAGCTATTGGTCTTGCGGGTGGCTTGGGCGAGCTAGCTGATCGCGCGCATGTTAAATTAATCCGACAGCGCGACAACCTTGCTGAGGTAGTCTATCTGAATTTATTGGATGAGAATTTTGTTCACTCGCCATACTATTATGTCAACCAAAATGACGTACTGATTGTACCTCCACTGAAGCAGAGACCTTTTCGCAAATATCTGGCTCCCAATATCGCTTTGATTGTTTCTTCGATCTCTATTGTGTTACTGGCACTTAACTTAATGAAATGAATTCAGATAATCTGAGGCTGGATGTGAATGCCCCTGCGCCATTGCAGGAAGGATTTCGGATTGATGTAAAACGTATTATTTACCGTTCCATTCAATACTGGTATATAATTGTTTTATCCCTTATGATTGCGTTGGGTTATTCATTTTTTAAAACACGTTATGCCGTGCGTATCTATCCGGTAACGGCTTCTTTTTTAATTAAGCAAAAAGAAGAAACCTCAGAAGGCCGGTTGTTATATAATAATCCGCTGGTAAGTGGCTTTAGAAATTATGAGGATGAAGTTTATCTTATCCGTTCTTATCCACTTATACAGACTACTCTTGAGAAGCTCAATTTTGGTGTAGCGTTTTATAGCGAGGGAAGTGTACTAACAACGGAGGAATATAACGCTGCCGTAGAGGCAAGGGTTATTAAGGATGAAGGTGTATTGTCTTCGCGCTTATATTTCAGGTTACTTGATGATAAAAAGTTTGAACTTCGGGAAGATGGTAATGAGCCAGGACCTAAAAAATCGGCTACTTTTAACCTAGGAGATACGGTGAAATTTGAAGGACTTTCACTTCTTTTTACGCTTCGTGAGGGAAGAAGTCCAAAGGAAATGAAAGGCATGTTCTTGTTTACCTACTCGGCTCCCTCATTGTTAACGGGTTCCTATGTAAGCCGGCTTAGCGCGGCCTGGGCAGAAGAGGGTTCAGGAGTAATTAACCTGGCAATCAATGGCGCTAACCCAAGGAAGGAAATCGATTTTTTGAATGGGCTTATCGATCAGTATCAAAACTACGACCTTCAAAAAAAGATTCTCGTGGCTTCACGAACCATCGATTTTATTTCTGAACAACTTACCGGTATTAGTGACTCACTTCACAATGTTGAACGCCAGCTTGAACGGTTCAAAGATAATAATGTAATGACTAGCTTAAGTTCAGAGGCAGAAAGACTCTATAAAAAACTTGAGCCACTGGAAGAACAAAGGGTAGAACTGATTATCAGCGGTAATTATTTCAAATACCTTTCTGATTACATTACCAATGGCGGCAATAATCTTGATCAGGTAATTCTACCTTCATCGGTAGGTATTGAGGATCCTATTTTATCAAATCTGGTAGCACAAATGATTGAATTGCAGATGCATCTCAAAATGAATACAAAGCCTGAGAACACCTTAATTGTCAAGGGCACCCAGAGGATTGTGGAATTGAAGCATGACATCCTCGAAGCGTTAAAGAATCAGCGCTCTACTGATAAGATTAAGCAAGATTACCTTGACAAGCAGATCAGAGAAATTGAAAAACAACTCAATTACCTTCCCCAGGCCGAGCGGAAACTGGTTTCTATTCAGAGGAATTATTCATTGTTGGAAAACCTGTATATCTTCCTTTTGCAAAAGAAGGCTGAGGCAGGTATCTCAAAGGCATCAACGACAACTGATATTTCCATTGTAAACCCACCGATGGTTACAGGTGGTCCTATTTCACCAAAGCCAGTCAGTAACTATATTTTTGCTTTTATTTTTGGTTTGGGGTTGCCAGTCGCCTTGTTCGTATTGTTTGAAGTTTTTAACACCAAGGTTCAATCAAAGGAAGACGTGGAGAAAGTTACCAGCATGCCTTTCATCGGTGGCGTTGGTCACAAAAGCGGCGAGAATAATCTTGAAGTTTTAAAATCACCCAAATCTTCAATTGCAGAATCATTTAGGGCTTTGCGATCCAATCTTACTTATTTTCTGGGCACTAGGGAGAAAGCTGTGTTTATGGTTACTAGTTCAATTAGCGGTGAAGGAAAAACTTTTACATCGGTAAATCTTGCCTCTGTCTTTGCTCTTTCGGGCAAGAAGACACTTATCGTTGGTGCTGACATGCGCAAACCCAAGATCTTTTATGATTTTAGTCTGTCCAATGATTTAGGCCTTAGCAATTACCTTGCTGGCTTAAACAGTTTTGATCAAATCGTTCAGAAGACCGGCAATGAATACCTCGATATGATCAGTGGCGGACCGGTACCTCCCAATCCATCCGAGTTGTTGCTGAACAAAAAAATGGAAGAATTTCTGGAGGAGGCAAAAGCTATTTATGACTATGTTATTATTGATACGCCACCTCTAGCTATTGTAACGGATGCCTTTGTACTGGCGCGACATGCAGATCATACCTTGTTTCTCGTCAGGCAAAACTACACACCGAAGGCGCTGCTTCGTACAGCCAACGATTTTTATTCTTCTGGCAAACTCCAAAATATTAGCATTGTTCTCAATGATATCTATCGCTCAGGCCCGGGCTATGGCTATGGTTATGGTTATGGCTATGGCTATGGTTACGGCTATGGTTACGGCTATGGTTACGGCAATAGGAAATCCAGAAAAAATGGCTATGGATATTATACCGAATAAAAGATATGAATAAAAAAGCCAAAATTTATATTGCCGGTCATCGCGGCATGGTAGGATCGGCCATCTGGCGAGATCTGGAGCGCAGAGGTTATGAAAATTTGATTGGCAAAACATCAGGTGAGTTGGACCTCAGAGATCAGGCTGCTGTTAATAAATTCTTTAGTGACCAGAAACCTGCTTATGTCTTTTTGGCTGCAGCTAAAGTGGGCGGTATTATGGCCAACAACACATATCGCGCGGATTTTATTTATGAGAATCTAGTGATGGAGGCCAATGTAATCAAAGCTGCACATGATCATGGTGTGAAGAAATTAATGTTCTTGGGTTCGTCATGCATTTATCCAAAGTTTGCAACCCAACCAATTCAGGAGTCGTCACTTCTTGAAGGTCAACTCGAAGCAACCAATGAACCTTATGCTATTGCAAAAATTGCCGGAGTTAAGATGTGCCAGGCTTTTAATGCACAGTATGGTGACAATTTCGTCAGCGTGATGCCAACAAATTTGTATGGTTATCGCGATAACTACGATGCAAAGAATTCACATGTGTTGCCAGCGATGATTAGACGGTTTTATGAAGCTAAAATAAATCAAATACCTGTTGTTGAAATTTGGGGTACAGGTACGCCGAAACGTGAATTTTTATTTTCTGATGACCTAGCTGATGCATGTGTTCATTTGATGCTTCATTATAATTCGCCAGAAGTTATTAACGTAGGCACAGGCGAAGATCTTTCCATACAAGAACTAGCGCAACTGGTAGCCGAGACTGTTGGTTACACTGGTGAAATTAAGAATGACTTGAGTAAACCTGATGGTACTCCTCGCAAACTTTTAGATGTTTCAAAGATCAACGCATTAGGCTGGAAATACACCACGCCACTGAAGGACGGCATTGCTTTGGCCTATAAAGATTTTTTAGAAAGAGAAGTTCGGAAGTAACTCGCGTTACTAAGCAACCTATGCAACATCATAAGGAGATCATAATATTGTTAGACAAAGGATTTGAAATCTGAAATTAATAGAAAATGAAAGTCGCACTAATAACAGGAATAACAGGACAGGATGGAGCTTACTTGACAGAGTTGCTATTAGATAAGGGTTATTTTGTACATGGAATCAAACGACGTGCATCTTTATTCAATACGGACCGGATAGATCATTTATATCAGGATCCGCATGAAAAAGGCTTGCGACTTAAATTGCATTACGGAGATCTTACAGATTCGACCAATCTTATTCGAATTATTCAGGAAACCCAACCTGATGAGATTTATAATCTCGCAGCGATGAGCCATGTTAAGGTGAGTTTCGACACACCTGAGTACACTGCCAACGCAGATGGTATCGGTACGCTGCGCATCCTCGAAGCGGTTCGCATCCTGGGCCTGACGCAGAAAACCAGAATCTATCAGGCATCGACATCAGAGCTTTATGGTTTGGTGCAGGCAGTGCCACAATCAGAAACTACTCCATTCTATCCAAGATCGCCTTATGCTGTGGCCAAGCTTTATGGATATTGGATTACTGTGAATTACCGAGAAGCTTACAATATGTTTGCTTCAAATGGCATATTGTTTAATCATGAATCGCCGCTTCGTGGTGAGACATTTGTGACACGCAAAATTACTCGAGGTGTTGCAAAGATTGCCCTCGGTATGGATAAGAAATTATATATGGGTAACCTCGATGCACGTCGTGATTGGGGCCATGCCAAAGACTACGTTGAGGCAATGTGGCGAATACTGCAGTGCGACAAGGCGGATGATTTTGTTATAGCTACTGGTGTTACAACGACGGTTAGAGATTTTATAATTATGTCATTCGCTGAAGCGGGAGTTACAGTATCTTTCAATGGAAGTGGCGTCAACGAAAAAGGAATTGTAAGTAGCATTGATGCGACGAGATATGGTGCGGTCGTTGGCGATCATAAAGACCACGTTACTCCGGTTGTTGTTGGGCAAGAAGTTGTTGCTATTGACCCGGCATACTTCAGACCTACCGAAGTGGAATTACTCATTGGGGATCCATCAAAAGCTAACAATGTATTAAACTGGAAGCCTAAATACGATTTGAAGGGACTTGTAACCGAAATGGTGGCATCAGATATCTCTCTTTTCACACGCGATTTGCATTTGCTGAAAGGTGGTCATAAAGTGTTAAGGCAGGCAGAGTAAATTAGTTTTGAGGTGTGAGTTCTTTGCATTTTGGAATTTGTTTGCAGTTCAAGGGAAGATTTGTCACTCGGAGCATCACATCATAAATGAATTAAGCATGGATAATCATAGAATAACGATAGAGCCAGGACGTGGTGAGAAGAACTACTGGAAAGACTTGTGGGTATTTCGTGAGTTGTTTTATATCCTTTCATGGCGTGATTTAAAAGTAAGGTATAAACAAACTGTAATTGGAGCTGCATGGAGTGTCGTTCGTCCGTTGTTAACTACACTCATTTTTGCATTCATATTTAATCGAGTTGCCAAACTGCAGGCGCCGCCTCATATTCCATATAAAATTTTAGTATTTACAGGAATGTTGCCATGGCAATTTTTTGCGAATGCTTTATCGGAAGCAAGTTCAAGCCTGACGGGCAATGCAAACCTTATTTCAAAAGTTTATTTCCCCAGGCTAATTATTCCAGCGAGTTCCATTATCACTAGTCTCGTTGATTTCGGCATTTCATTTATACTACTAATTGGTATGATGGTATTTTATCAATTTGTTCCTGACATTAAAATCCTTTTACTACCACTTTTCATAATACTATCATTATTGGCTGCGCTTGGAACCGGATTGTACGTGACCGCGCTTAATGTAAAGTATCGCGACTTTCGTTATATTATTCCATTTGTCATTCAAATCGGTTTATATATTACTCCAGTTGGTTTTTCGAGTAGTATGATTGCCGAAAAATGGAGAATACTATATTCTCTTAATCCAATGGTTGGCATTGTAGACGGTTTTAGGTGGTGTATTCTAAATGAGCCTTTGTATTGGCCTGGTTTTTTAGCATCTGTGGGTATAATAATATTTTTTCTTTTTCTGGGAGTATGGTATTTCCGTAAGACAGAAAAGAGCTTTGCAGATAACATTTAATGGAATGATCATAATTATAAGAGGTAGTATACAGATATGCTTGCCTTAATAGATAGGTTACAAATGATAATTCTGATACCAAATCGTCAGATGAATCTATCGGGTCATTTGATGGGTGAAGAATTGAAGGATTATATTCAGTAGTTAAGACCAATATTAACATACATAATGTCACAGTCAATAATAAAGGTTGATGGATTGTCAAAGAGCTTTGTGATTTCGCATGAAACAAAGGCGAAATACAATTCATTAGGTGAAGTGATAACCAGGAAAGCAAAAGATATTTTTCGGGGTCGTTCATCTCAATCTGGAGTAACGTCAGAGGAATTTATGGCGTTAAATGAAGTTAGCTTTGAAATTAATAAAGGCGACAGGGTTGGAATTATTGGTAGAAACGGCGCGGGAAAATCAACTCTCTTGAAAGTACTCAGTAGAATAACTGAGCCAACCAAGGGTCGAATTGATATTGAAGGCAGAGTTGCGAGTTTGCTTGAGGTTGGAACCGGCTTCCATCCTGAATTGACTGGTCGAGAAAATATATTCCTTAATGGTGCTATTCTTGGTATGAGCCGTGCCGAGATACGAAGTAAGTTCGATGAGATTGTTGCCTTTGCTGAAGTAGAAAAGTTTTTAGATACACCCGTTAAGCGCTATAGCAGTGGTATGTATGTACGATTAGCTTTTGCTGTTGCTGCTCACCTTGAGCCCGAGATTCTGATTGTTGATGAAGTTCTTGCGGTAGGCGATGCTCAGTTTCAGAAGAAGTGTCTCGGGAAGATGGAAGATGTCAGTAATAATGAGGGACGAACTGTCTTATTCGTTAGTCATAATATGTCAACCCTAAAGGCTTTATGCTCTTCTATGCTTTATTTGAAAAATGGAAAGGTTGTGCATCAGGGTGAAGTTGAAGAAACTATTCAGCGTTATCTCCGAGAGAATAAGGATGTTATGGAGTCAGGGATAATACCACGTGACTTTCATCGTAAGTATAAGACTGGAGAAGCATTCTTTACATCAGTAATGACTTATGATTTTAATAATAAACCTCAAAATGAATTTCATTTTGGAGAGAAAATAAAAATCGTTATTAGTTTTGATGTAATCTCAAAAATTGAGAATTCTCTTATTAATATTCTTATAAGTTACAACGGTGAGAACGTCGCATTTCTAGCAGATAACAATGATGAGATTTATCAGCCTAAAACTTTTTTACCTGGGAAACATCAGGTTGAGATAATTGTGAATGCGAAATTTTTACCTTTTAACTATTCCATTACTGCCCTCATGGCCCACTACCACAGTGGTACCCCAATAGATTGGGTTGAAAATGTTTATGCTTTTAGTGTATCTACTATAGGTGTTAAAAAAGGAAGTGATTATCCATGGGGCATTGTGCATGGATATACAGAGCCCAATTCGGTATGGAGTTACCCCCAATAGTTTGCGATTAGGAATGAACTATTTTACGAGACAGCAAGAACTAATGCTTTTAAATTCATTTCACTTCTTATTGCTTTTATTGTTAGGATGGGACTTTTGTTGGAGATCATGAATAATTCTTTGAATAATACGTTGGATTATTAGGTGTGTAGAAGTGCTTAGTTATATTAACGCAGAATTGATTTTTAGCAAAACCGAAATTTTTGGAACTTTATAGTAAAAATAGCACATAATAGAAAGAAAATGATAAACGTAACCAAAGCATTTCTTCCTGACCGTAAGGAGTTCGATAAGTATGTTGACGGGATATGGGATCGTGTTCATCTTACTAATCATGGACCATTGGTAAATGAATTGGAGGAGAAATTGAAAGATTTCCTTGGTGTAAAACATTTCTTTTATGTTAACAATGGTACCATCGCTATTCAGATCGCTATCCAGGCTCTTGAGCTGAAGGGTGAAATTATCACGACACCATTCTCATATGTTGCTACAACATCTTCTATTGTATGGGAACATGCAAAACCGGTATTTGTTGATATTGACAATAAAACATTAACATTAAATGTAAAGAAAATAGAATCTGCCATTACAAGGGATACTTCGGCTATCTTGGCGACTCATGTTTATGGAATTCCCTGTGACGTTGAGGCAATTGAAGTGATTGCAAAAAAGTACAACCTTAAGGTTATCTATGATGCAGCCCATGCTTTTGGAGTAAAATACAAACAGAAATCAGTATTGAACTATGGTGATATCTCAACATTAAGTTTTCATGCTACCAAGTTATTTCATACCGTTGAGGGCGGAGGGATAGCAACCAATGATGATGCATTAGCTCATCATATTTCATACATGCGAAATTTTGGTCACAAAGGACAAGAAGAGTTCTGGGGAGTTGGCATTAATGGGAAAAACTCTGAATTTCATGCGGCTATGGGACTCTGCAATTTTCCACATATTAATTCTATTCTGGAAAATCGTAAGACACTATCGATAACATATGACAGATTTTTAGCTGAAATGAATATTACAAGTCTGTTGCGTCCATATATTCCAGAGCATACTGATTATAACTACGCTTATTATGCGTTGGTTTTTGAAAGTGAAAAGCAATTGAAACAAGTGCGCGATAGCCTGAATGCCTCATACATCTATCCTCGCAGGTATTTCTATCCTTCATTGGACACTTTGCCTTACATAGATCAAAAGGTTCCATTGCCTGTTGCGCAATCTATTTCTGAGCGTGTATTATGCCTGCCGCTCTATTATGATTTATCGCCTGAGATGGTGAAACGCATTTGTTCGATCATTGCACAGGTCTTAAAATATTGATTAAATGATTGTTATAGGAGCGGGTGGACATGCGAAGGAAATTGCTGGTATTTTTGCCGAGCTTCATCAGGAAGATGGTCTTATTTTTTATGATGACGTTACACCAGAATTGCCATTACTTTTATTTGATCGCTTTCAAATCTTACGCCATCCAAATGAACTAAGAAAAGTTTTTGCGCATGATCCACGGTTTGTTATTGGTGTTGGAAACCCAACCGTACGTAAAATGCTTACTGAAAAATTTATAGTACTTGGCGGAAAACCTTCGTCCATTATTTCCCCCTTTGCCAATATTGGTAAGTTTAATGTTACCCTTGGCGAGGGTTTGAATATTATGACAGGAGCTGTGATAACACAGGATGTTGTTATTGGAAAGGGTACCTTGGTACATGTCCATACAGGTGTTCATCACGATTGTCGGATTGGTGAATATTGTGAACTGCAGCCAGGATCACATATTCTTGGTCATGTTACATTGGGTAACAACTGTATTATTGGAAGTGGTGCTACTGTGCTTCCGCGAGTAACATTAGGGAATAATGTTATTGTTGGAGCCGGAGCGGTAGTTACAAAGGATATTGCGGATGGAGCTATTGTAAAAGGAGTTCCTGCAAAATGATATTGTATGCGTAAAGTATTGCCCTCATTTATAAAACAGATCATTCGATTTCTTTATTACAGGCAGGAACGGGTGCGCGTATTTCGTGAACCAGGTATACGACGGATTCAGGATAAGGAGATCAAAAGACATAATCCAACGGCTAACAAGCTTGTATTATTTATGATACAAGGAGCAGATTATGAAACTGGCATTGATAAGATTTCGGGGGGAATAATATCTATTGTTTCATTGTGTGAAGAATCTAGAAAGCTGAGTGAAATTCACAATTCGGAAGTGTTGTTGTGTACTTTTCCAGGACAATATCTTCTGGTAAAGCATACTCAATTTAAAAATGAGACAACAGTTTTTAGGTATGACCAGATGGAGAAATATTTTCCAAAGGTGAATGAGGTTATTATTCACCTTCCCGAATATTTATGTGAGCATTTTGTGATGCTGACGAACAATGGAAATATTGAATGGTTGAGGAAAATGAATTCATTGCATATTAATATTTTGAATCAAAATATTCGTTTTATGCCACAGATTTCTGTTATCAATGAACTCAAAAGGATTGCTACAAGGGTTACTTCGACAACAGCGCATCAGCAATACTGTACGCCGTACTACCGTGATCTGTATCAAATACCATTGCACAAGTTTTCAGTCTGGATCAGCCCGGAAAAATATCATTTCAAATCATTTGCTGAGAAAGAAAACCTGATGGTTGTTTCGCCAGACGGACACCCGGCCAAACAGGAAGTTCTTGACAAGCTTAACTCTGTTCCGAATCTGCGTGTACAAATTATTAAAAATCTTACCTACGAAGAGTACAAAGAACTTATTTCAAGGGCAAAATGGAGTCTTACATTTGGGGAAGGTTTGGATGGTTATCTTATTGAACCTGTTTTTAGTGGTGCTGTTGGTTTCGCTGTTTATAATGAAGAGTTTTTTACCGCAGATTTTAAAGAATTGAAAACTATTTATTCTTCAATAGAGCAGTTGTCTGATAATATTATTTCTGATATTCAGCAATTAAATGACATAACTAAGTTTCAAATTAGTCAGCAATTGCAGTTTAATGTTTGTGCGTTTCATTACAGTATGGAAGTATATCAGGAGAATATAGCTGCTTTTTATAGAAAGGAGTATACGTATGCTTGATCTAACGTCAGACAAGAAACCCCTGGTTACAGTTATAACTGTTACTTATAATTCTTCGGCTTATGTAAGAGACGCCATTGAGAGTGTGTTGGCACAAGGATATAGAAATATTGAATATATTATTGGAGATGATTGTTCGATAGACAACACATGGGATATAATACAAGAATATAACGACCAACGAATCAGAGCATATCGAAACGATATAAACATGGGAGAGTATCCCAATCGCAATAGAGCTATTGGTATGGCTAACGGTACTTTTATTTTCTTTATTGATGGTGATGATATTGTTCTACATCGAGGTATTGAAGATACCGTAAGAGAGATGATGGAGTATCCAGATTGCCATATGGTTGTTGTTAGACCTGAGAATCCTAAATTTATTGGTCCACTTCGTATTGAAAGAAGGGATGCCCTAATGCTAGAATTTTTTGGTAACGGAGTTTTGGATTCAAGTCTAGGAAACAATGCTTACAGACGTGACTTTTTACAGTCTAATTTGTTTTTAACGAGCTACAAAAATTCGGACACCTATTCAAGAATTACTTTTCTGAAGCATACTGATCTACTCGTCCTAATTTGCCCTATTGCAATTTGGAGACAATCACATAATCAAAGTTCAAAGAAAATAACCATTATCAGACAATTACGAGAACGCCTACGTTTTTATAGAGACTATGTTTTGACTGATGGAAGCATGATGGATTTTGTGCCTATTGCCGCTATTAAACGCAAATATTATCGGTTGTTATCTAGGGTTCTCTTTGAGGATCTGAAATCATTCAGACTGAAGAGTATTCGGCAAGAATATAGATCTTTCATTCTGGACGAATGGAGGTCAATATACAGCTATTTAAAACAGCCAGAGGAGCCTGAGTTCTGGCGAGAGTATAACTATAATAACCTTCATATTAACTTTAGAAAGAAGAGATAGATGTTACAGATCAACATTTGTTTTAAACTTCTTCTAGCTAACGAATAGGGTGAGAAAAGATTAAACTAAAAATTCAAATAACAATGAAGATCGATTCACGTATTGTTCCTTATCTAGTTGGGAAAGAATTTTCCAATGGGGTAGTTTTTCCTATAGCCACAAAATATTCCAATCAGGATCGTATATCCTATATTGTTAAGGAATGTACTGATAAGAGAGTAATCCATATTGGGTTTGCAGATCATACACCTCTTATTCCTACAAAAATAGAAAATAATACTTGGCTACATGCCCGATTATTAAAGGTATGCAAGAAATGTATTGGGGTTGATGTTGATAAGGAGGCATTTGATTTTGTAACAAATAATTATTCATACCCTGATTTGTATCTGCATAATGTAATTAATGATGAACCACTAACAGCAATTGTAAATGAAAAATGGGACTATATGGTAATGGGCGAAATATTGGAACATGTTGATGATCCGGTTTCCTTTCTTAAACAATTGCACGAAAAATATGGTGCCTATGTAAAGAAGTTGATTATTACTGTCCCAAACTTTATGGATTTTATAAACATTAGAATGGCTAAAAATCATAAGGAATATATAAATAGTGATCATCGGTTTTGGTTTAGCCCATACACACTTGCCAAAGTAGGGACGAGGGCGGGCTGGAAGCCTTTGGAGTTTGAGTTTAGCCAGTCGCATCAGCCACAGCGCTGGCTTTACAGAAAGATTGTAGAGCGCTATCCATCTTTCAGAGAAACATTAATAATGATTTTTGAATCGTGACGAGTCAGATTTATTATTTTACATTTTCGTTTCCATTTGGTATTGGCGAACAATGGAAAATGAATGAACTTGAAGTAATGTCTCAGTTTTTTAAAACTGAAGTTATTCCATATACCTATGATGGTAACGCCTTATCGAGATTAATCTCATTTCCTAACGTTTTCGTTGAAAAACCATTGTTTGAAAATAATTCCAGACGATTAAGAAGAGCAGATTTTAGACGCGTATTTTTTTCCCGGGATTGTTTTTTCTTTTTGAAAGAGTTTATTTTTAATCGAGCTTTTTTAAGTAAGGAAAAAACAATTTCTTTTTTAAGTGATTCCGTCAGGATGTTGGAATTAGTAGAGCATCCTGTAATTAAAAGGATAATTGAGACACATAAAAGAGAAGATGTTTTTTATTTTTTCTGGGGCAGAGGATCTTATTTATTCGTTCCATTATTAAGAAAAAAGATAAAAGCGAAAATTTTTCTCCGGCTGCATGGATATGACCTGTATGAATCTCGCCAGAATAATTACATCCCCTTTAGAAGACAAATACTTAAAGCAGTTGATTTTATCTTGCCTATATCTAAAAATGGGAGTGACTATTTAATTTCTAAATATCCTGCGTTTAAAAATAAAATAATAATTAATCGATTGGGGACCCTAAATAAAGGGCGATCGATTTCAAGTGAAGATGGCGTATTGAGGATTTTTTCATGCTCATCACTTATATCTCTAAAGCGTGTTACATTGCTGGCACATGCCTTGCGATTATTGACATTTCCCGTAGAATGGACACACATTGGCGACGGACCATTGAAGAATGAATTATTAGAAGTGACATCGAGATTTCCGGTGTATATCAGATTTACTTTAACTGGTTGGAAAAAGCCAGATGAGGTTTTTTATTTTTATTCAAATAGCTGTTGTGATCTTTTTATCAATGTAAGTGAAACAGAAGGCTTACCTGTAAGTATTATGGAAGCATTTGCTGCGTCCATTCCAGTGTATGCAACAAATGTCGGAGGAGTTTCGGAAATTGTTAATGATACAAATGGCAAGCTTTTAAGTAGTGAAATAAGTAGCGACGTCCTGGCAACTATAATTGCTGATTTTAATACACTGTCATATCAAGAAAAGAAAAAGATGCGAGAATCTGCTTTTGAAACCTTTAGAAGGGATTATGACGCTTTTAAAAACGCTAATGCGTTGGTTTCGCTTTTTCAAGATTGTGCATCATGATAAAGAGTTTTAAGGATATAACATATGATGACAATAATTGACTACGGTGTCGGGAATTTGGGATCAATCAAAAATATGCTAAAGAAAATAGGAGTGGAGTCTCTGATATCTTCTGATGTACATGATGTTGAAAAAGCTGACAAATTAATATTGCCAGGAGTAGGAGCATTTGATACCTGCGCTGAAAAGTTGAGTACTTCTGGTCTGTTACCTGCATTGATCAAGAGAGTACAAGAAGATAAAGTGCCTGTACTGGGCATATGCGTTGGTATGCAAATGTTAATGGAAGGCAGTGAAGAAGGAGTGCTTCCTGGGCTAGGTTGGATCAAAGGCAGGATTGTTAGATTCAGGCAGGATATGATGCCCGCTGACTTTAAAGTGCCGCACATGGGCTGGACAGAAGTTAAAATATGTAAGCCTTCTAAACTTTTTCAAGGTATGTATGATGAGCCGCGCTTCTATTTTGTTCATTCCTATCATCCCCAGGTAATACATGCTGAGGATGCTCTTATTGAAGCAGACTACGGATATAAGTTTGTGGGCGCATTGGAGCGTGATAATGTTATTGGTGTTCAATTTCACCCAGAGAAGAGTCACAAATTTGGAATGAAACTTTTGGAGAACTTTGTAAAACTTTACTAGATCAGAAGCATGCTTTTTAATTCCTTTCAGTTTCTGGTCTTCTTTCCGCTGGTAACACTAATTTACTTTGTATTGCCTCATCGTTACCGATGGTTTCATTTATTACTGGCCAGTTGTGTTTTTTACATGGCCTTTATACCGGTTTATATTCTTATCCTTTTCTTTACTATCATCATCGATTATTTCGCTGGCATTATGATTGAGGAGTCGCTGGGTTATTGTCGAAAGGTTTTTCTAACGCTAAGTATCCTCGCTAACGTTTTGGTACTGGCTGTTTTTAAATACTATAATTTTTTTATTACAAACTGGAATGACCTGGCTACTTCATTACAGTTACCTATTCATGATTTGCCGTACCTTCATATTATCTTACCCATTGGTCTGTCCTTTCATACTTTTCAAGCAATGAGTTATACTATTGAAGTTTACCGTGGTAATGTTAAGGCAGAGCGACATCCAGGCTATTATTCATTGTATGTTATGTATTATCCTCAATTGGTAGCTGGTCCTATTGAGCGGCCACAAAATGTTTTGCCACAATT
This sequence comes from Cyclobacteriaceae bacterium, assembly GCA_035493595.1. Classification (GTDB taxonomy): domain Bacteria; phylum Bacteroidota; class Bacteroidia; order Cytophagales; family Cyclobacteriaceae; genus DATCRE01. The sequence continues at coordinate 17,082 of DATJHZ010000591.1, forward strand.
GCATGCATATCATCCATTTGATTACTCAAAGCTGGTATCGGGTATGCGCCTTATGCTTTGGGGGGTATTTAAAAAAGTAGTGATAGCTGATCGCCTGAGTATAATGGTTAATGAAGTATATAATCATCCCGGGAGTTATACAGGCTTTGCTTATGTACTGGCCACTGTATTATTCGGCATACAAATTTATTGTGACTTCTCAGGGTATTCAGATATAGCAATAGGTTCGGCCCGCACCATGGGTATTGATTTAATGAAGAACTTTAGCAGACCTTACTTTGCAGCTACCATATCAGAATTCTGGAGACGGTGGCATATCTCACTTTCCACCTGGTTCAGGGATTACCTATATATACCGTTGGGTGGTAATCGTGTATCTGCTATGCGCGGGATGATCAATATGCTCATCATATTTATGATTAGCGGTCTTTGGCATGGAGCAAGCTGGAATTTTGTAATATGGGGTGCGCTTCATGGTTTGTACTCCATTACAGGGAGTATTTTTCACAGGCGATTCTCATTTATGAGTAAGGTTAATCTTGTCAATATTTTACTCACCTTTATGCTGGTGAATTTTGCATGGATATTTTTCAGGGCTGCAACATTTCACTCTGCTATGCAGATGGTAACACATTTATTTTCAGCTCCTCATGGTAAATCTTATTTTGCTTTACTGGAATACGATTTACAAGGCAATGCTACTTACCTGTCACTTCCTTTTTGGAAATTTGCAAGCTCTCTGTTGCTGATACCAATATTGTTTGTCATCGATTGGTTTATTGAAGGTGGTTATATTTCTTTTTTTGATAAGCGGCCAACAATTGTTAAATGGAGCGTTTATTATTTATTTATCCTTGCGATCTTAATTTTTGGCGTATTTGATACTGACTCCTTTATCTATTTTCAATTTTAAAATATGAAAAAGAAGGCGATCATACAATCAGTTCTGTTTTTGGTAATTCTGATATTACTGTTAACTATCGTTATTCGTACACTTGATTTTGGAGTAAGAAACAGCAGCTATGCTCAATACGCAAAGGTGAATTATATTGGAAATCATAGGGCTGATACGCAATTGGCTTTTTTTGGCTCTTCAGTTGGTGAGGTGTCTTTGAATGCGAATCTTATTGAAGAACAAACAGGAAAATCAGCATACAATTATTGTATCGATGGTACTCGTTTTATGCAGTATGATGGATTAATAAAGGAATTTAACGCCTACTCTATCAATTGCGAAATGGTGGTATTTGCTGAAACTTTTTTCAGTTTGTCAAAGGTCGATCAACTTACAGAAGTTGATCGCTTTTTGCCTTACATTAATAATGAGACAATCTATACCTCTCTTTACTTCATTCAACCTGAATTGATGTGGAAATTACGATATATTCCATTTTATAAATTTATTGTTGCAAAGCAGGGTTATTACAAAGCGGCAGCACTGGGTTTGAAAGAAATGATTGGAGGTAAATCGCTTTTACGCGATGACACATTGAAAGGATTTACACCGAAAAAACTTCACTGGCAAGTAGGTTTAGATGAGCTTAATAAAGCTTCGAAACCAATAGAGATTCAACTTGACACCATCGCTTTGCAACATTATAGTTCAACTATCGAAGAGATTCGAAAAAAGGGAAGAAAAGTATTGATTGTTATCCCCCCAATTCATGAGGATGGACTGAGACTATTACCAGACCTAGAAAAATTGCGAAAGACGCTTGCTTCTATGGAGCGGGATGGTGTCTACTTCAGAGATTATTCCATGAGTGATCTTTCCAGGGAAAAGAATTACTTTTATAATAATTCACATGTAAACGAATTGGGTGCTCGTAAATTTTCAAAGCATTTGGCGTTAACTATCGATAGTATTCTAATGACAGCAAAGAAGTAATCCATATTTTAACTGTAGTATTCTGTGAAACGTATTCGGGTAATACCTTCGTTACTAATTCAGAAGGGTGGTTTAGTTAAGTCGATAAAATTTAAGGATCATAAGTATGTAGGAGACCCTATTAATGCGGTTAAAATTTTTAATGAGAAAGAGGTCGATGAAATTGTGATTTTAGATATCTCGGCAACACTTGAAAAACGTGGCCCGGCAATGAGTGTTATAAGAGAAATTGCCAGTGAAGCGTTTATGCCATTGGGTTATGGCGGCGGTATTACCAAACTTGATGAGGTAAAGGCTCTTATTGCTGCTGGAGTAGAAAAGGTAATATTGAATACCAGTGCTTTTGAAAATAGACAGTTGGTGAGTGATAGTGCCCATTATGTTGGAAATCAAAGTGTAGTAGTTTCTGTTGATGTAAAAAAGAACATCTGGGGAAAATATAAAGTGTTTGTCCGCAATGGCACAAAAAACACAGACATCGATCCTGTTAATTACGCAAAACAAATGGAGGATGCTGGTGCCGGCGAATTATTTCTTAATGCAATTGATAAAGATGGTACCTTTGAAGGTTACGATACAGAATTGGTGAATCTTATAAGTACGTCTGTTAAAATACCTTTAGTTGCAATAGGTGGTGCAGCTACAGTTGATGATTTTTCAAGCGCTGTGAAGGCGGGAGCTTCAGCCGTATCGGCAGGAAGTATGTTTGTATTTCAACGTCCGCATCGTGCTGTATTGATTAGTTATCCAGGTCAGAAAGAATTAAAAGAAAAGTTATTTTCACGTTTATCCAGTAATATTTGAAGCATGGTTTTTCATAAGGAGGATCCTCATTACCAGCAATGCACTCTCACCGTAATGGATAATATTGCAGATCCAACAATACGGTTTGATAGTGAGGGGATATGCAATTATTATCATGAATATAAAGCAGCCGAAAAGCAGGTTTTAACGGGTACTGTAGGCGAAGAGAAATTGGCTCAGTTGGCTACAGCCATAAAAGCCAAAGGTAAAGGAAAACAATACGATTGCCTTATTGGGTTAAGTGGTGGTGTTGATAGCACATATGTTGCTTACCTAGTAAAGAAATTGGGGCTTCGCCCATTGGCAGTGCACTTAGATAATGGTTGGAATTCTGAATTGGCAGTGAAGAATATTGAAAACATTATTCAGAAGCTTGGCATTGATCTTTATACATTGGTAGTTAACTGGCAGGAGTTTAAAGACATTCAACTTGCTTACCTTAAAGCATCGGTTGTTGATATTGAAGTGGTGTCTGATCACGCTATTTTTGCGACCATGTATAAGCTGGCCAGGCAACATAATATCGGATATATTATAAGTGGTACCAATATTGTCACTGAATTTATTATGCCGCCAACCTGGCTTTATAAAAAGATGGATTTTTCTAATTTAAAGGACATCCACCATCAGTATGGTAAGGTAAAATTAAAGACCTATCCGTCGTTTGATTTTAAAAAATATGTATACTATTCAGCTGTACTCAAGCTGGTGCCTGTATCTATCCTGGATTACGTTCCCTATAATAAGGCCGCGATAAAACAATTTATTACAAAAGAGCTTGATTGGCGGGATTATGGAGGTAAGCATTATGAATCATTATTTACCAAATTTTACCAGGCCTATATTCTTCCTGAAAAATTCAAGATAGATAAGCGCAAGGCTCATTTATCAACCCTAATTTGTTCCGGACAAATATCAAAGGAAGAAGCACTCCGGGAGTTGGAATTACCCCTGTATCAGCCTGATCAATTAAAGCAGGATAAAGAGTATGTTTTAAAAAAATTTGGCCTTAGTGTTTCTGAATTTGAAGAGATCATGCAGGCACATCCCAGGAAGCATGAGGAATTTAAATCGGATACCCGGCTAAAGAAAAAATATATGGACCTGTTAAGAAGAACTCAAAAGTTAAGGAGCGTTTTTAAATAATTAATAAGATGAACTCATCAAAAGTCAGATTTGGAATTGTAGGGTGTGGTAGAATTGCTCAGCGTCATGCGGAACACATTTATAATAAAGGTCAACTGGTAGCGGTATGTGATGTAGTTAATGAAAAAGCAGATCAAATGGCAACCCAATATGGTGCTAAGGCATATTATAACGTCGATGATTTATTAAAGACAGAGAAGGGTATTGATGTTGTTGCCATATGTTCACCTAATGGTTTGCATGCGGAACATTCGATTAAAGTTTTGAATGCCGGCTTTCATGTCTTATGTGAAAAGCCTATGGGGATCACTGTATATGAATGTGGACAGATGATCCAAGCTGCTGAAAAATCAAATAAGCGTCTGTTTGCTATTAAACAGAACAGGTATAATCCACCTGTGGCCGCTGTAAAGAAAATCATTGACGAAGGGCGATTAGGTAAAATAATGAGCGTACAGCTTACATGCTTCTGGAATCGTAATCCGGATTACTACAAGAATTCATGGAAGGGTACACTGAAGCTTGATGGAGGTACTCTGTTTACTCAATTCAGTCACTTTGTCGATTTGTTGTATTGGATTGTTGGTGATGTAAAAAATGTGCAGGCGTATATGGGAAATCTCGCCCACCAGGGAATAATTGAATTTGAAGATACAGGCGCAGTGATTCTTGAATTTCATAACGGAGCCATTGGTACCATTAATTATACTGTGAATAGTTATCAGAAAAACATGGAAGGGTCGCTTACATTGTTTGGTGAAAAAGGTACTGTAAAAATAGGAGGACAGTATCTGAATGAACTGGAGTACCAGAATATTGAAGGATATAAGATTGAAAATCTGCCGGAAGGTAACAAGCCCAATAATTATGGTAATTACGTTGGTTCGATGAGTAATCACGATAAGGTATACGATAATTTAATTGAAGTATTACAGAACAATGCTACGATTACTACAAATTCTTTTGAAGGACTAAAGACAGTAGAAATCATAGAGAAAATCTATAAAGCAGCTGTTCGTGTATGAGCCAACCTATACTGTTAAAAACTCAGATCAGGAGTGTTGTCTTTGGTGAAAATGTAAAAGTAGTAGAGCCTGTTAATATTTATGAATGTACTATCGGATCGAATTGCTTCATTGGTCCATTCGTAGAGATTCAGAACGAGGTTGTGATCGGAAAACAAACTAAAATTCAATCGCATACATTTGTTTGCAGTAAAGTAACGATTGGAGATCATTGCTTTATAGGGCATGGCGTTATGTTTATTAATGATTTGTTTAAGGATGGTGGCCCTGCTGGTGGTGATCAATCAAAGTGGAAATCAACTATTGTTGGGAATCATGTATCAATTGGATCCAACGCAACAATTTTACCGGTAACAATTTGTGACAATGTGGTTATCGGTGCGGGTTCGGTTGTTACCAAAAATATTTCAATACCAGGAGTTTATGCTGGCAATCCGGCAACTAAACTATCCAGCAAAAAGAATGTGTAAAATTAATTTGATTGACTGTGAAAGTACCATTTGTTGATTTATTGGAACAGTATCAGAGCATTAAAACTGATATTGATAAAGCAATTGCTGATGTAATTTCAGAAACTTCATTTATTGGAGGAAAATACGTTCAGAGCTTTGAGCAAAAATTTGCAGAGCTCTATGGAGTTCGCAATGTTGTGAGTTGTGGTAATGGCACAGATTCACTTTACATTATTATGAAGATGTTGGGAATTGGTACTGGCGATGAAGTAATAACGGTTGCTAATAGCTGGATATCAAGTTCTGAAACAATTTCACAAACTGGAGCGAAGCCAGTTTTTGTTGACATTAATCCTGTCTATCATAGTCTTGATGAGACATTACTTGAGTCTAAAATTAATTCAAATACGAAAGCTGTTATTGCTGTTCATTTGCACGGTCAGATGTGTGATATCGAAGCAATAAAAACAATTTGTGACCGACACAATATTTACCTGATAGAAGATTGTGCACAATCTCATTTTTCGGAGTATAATGGCACGCGGGCAGGATTGTTTGGAGTAGCGGCTTCATTTAGTTTTTATCCAGGTAAAAATCTTGGTGCTTATGGTGATGCAGGATGCATCATAACAAATGATGATGCATTGGCGTTGAAATGTAAGATGTTTGCCAACCATGGTGCCTTGAAAAAGCACCAGCACCAGATCGAAGGTATTAATAGCCGTCTCGATAGTTTACAGGCATCGATATTAACTGCTAAACTCCCGCACATTTTAAAGTGGACTGAAAAGCGTATTCAGAATGCCAAACTTTATTCACAGTATTTAAATGGGATTAGCCAACTGGTTATCCCCACAGTCAGGCCTTCGAGCAAACATACATTTCATCTGTATGTTATTCGTGCTGAAAAGCGTGATGCACTTGCTGCATGGCTGAAAGAACAAGGAGTTGAAACCGCTATCCACTATCCAACGGCATTACCTAATTTACCTGCCTATCAGTATTTAGAACATTCTCTATCAGATTTCCCTATTGCGACAAAATTTCAGCATGAAATTTTATCATTACCTATGTACCCGGAATTGACCGAAGTGATGATTATTCAAGTGTGTGACGCAATCAGAAGTTTCTATAAGGCATAGTTATATTCGATGGGTTATTTAACAGGGAAAACTATTTTAATTTTGTCACCTCAGGCTTGGGGTAAGATGTTTGTATCCAAACATCATTACGCAGTTGAACTGGCAAAACGTGGTAACAAGGTTTATTTTTTGAATCCCCCTGATCAAAAAAGAAAAGAGCAAATTGATATTGAACCCTCTGGTTTGCACGACAATTTGTTTTTTATTTATCATCGCCTTAATTTTTCGTATAACTTAAAATTTCGTGCACTTCCTGTCTTTCATTGGTTGATAAAATTTCATATTCAAAAGATTGTTAGACGTATAAATGAACCACTGTCGATCATATGGTCTTTTGATCTTGGAAGTCTATATCCTTTTAGATTTTTCGGCAACACCTCTTATAAGGTATTTCACCCGGTAGATGAGCCTTTATTGAAAATTGCCATTGATTCAGCAAAAGGTGCTGACATTATTTTTTCGGTTACCCGGGAAATATTAGATAAGTATAAAATTTATTCAGCTCCGAAGCACTTTATAAATCATGGGGTGTCTACTGAATTTTTAGGATCTACCAAAACGAATGATGTTGTCATGGATGGATCTATTCGAGTTGGCTTTTCGGGAAATCTTTTAAGGGGTGATATTGACAGAGATACTTTACTTGATATTATTCATCAAAACCAGACTATAATTTTTGAATTCTGGGGAAGTCATTCTGTAAAAGATGCCAACATTGGTGGTGGAGTTGACACGCCGACCATTAATTTCATTGAAGCATTGAAAAAATATCCTAACGTAAAATTGCATGGTGCTGTATCTTCTCGTCAATTAGCAAGCGCTATAATGGATATGCATGCATTTTTAATTTGCTATGATATTAAGAAAGATCAAAGCAAAGGTACGAACTATCATAAGGTGATGGAGTATCTAAGCACAGGCAAGGTTATTATTTCAAATAATATTACAACGTATAGCAACAGACCAGACCTTGTTCAAATGATTGCTGAACGTGAAAATAATAATTTATTACCTGCATTATTTAAGGATGTTGTTGCTAATCTTTTTGAGTTTAATAGCCCAGAAAAGCAGCAGGTGCGTATGAACTTTGCTGCAGAGAATAGTTATTCAAAACAGATTGATAGAATTGAGGAAAAGATTGAAGCTGAGATGAAAAGATAGTTTCTAGAAATCATAGCAGGTATGCATAAGAAAGAAGGTTTAAGTTTCATAATCTTTTTTGATACTCATGGAATTTATAATTGAGATAGGTAATTCAACTTATCTTCTTTAAATAGTTTCAGTGAGCGATAGATGGAAGGCAATGATGAAGTAGCCAACTAAAAAAATTGAAAGAAATGTTATTTTTGCAGGTTGAAAATATAGGTTTGGCTGGTGAACTTTGAATCTAAGTAAAAACGCAGTGAACAGACAATTATTTGAATACCATCCTACTGTAGGTTACAAGTTTATCCCTAATCTGAAGGCACGTATTCAGCATGAGGCTGGGGGATATCTTTTACGTACCAATCATGAGGGGTTTCGGTCAGAAATTGACTTCAGCAATCAAAAAGAACCAGGTAAAAAGAAGATTCTTGTCTTTGGCGATTCTTTTACTGCTGGTGATGGAGTATCCAATAAATACAGATTTACCGATGTATTGGCATCATCATTACAACAAATAGATGTTTACAATTTTGGCTTATCAGGTTCAGGTACAGATCAGCAATATTTACTTTATAAAGAGTATGGCCATCCTATAGACTATGATTTGCTAGTAATTGTTGTTTTGGTTGAAAATATCCGTCGGGTAAAGTCTCATTACCGATATTATTATAACGACAAGGGAGAGAAGATGGTGTATCAAAAACCATTTTTTGAGCTTGTTGGTGATCGCCTGAATCTTCTTAATGTTCCTGTCAATCCTAATCCCATGAAAATGGAAGACCTACCTGCTGAGGAGCAAGAGAAGGTTGACAAAGGTGGGAAATTTGAATTGGCCAGAACTATGGTAAATGCCCTGGGTTTGAAACAAGTAGCACAGAAATTTACCAAGTATCAGCCTGTACCTGAATACGGCAAAGCAAACACCCCGGAATGGCTAACTATGAAGACGATTCTTGTGGAATGGATAAGAATGGCTAAATCTAAGGTTGTTGTAGTGCCCTTTCCATTATACCAGCATATTGAAGAAACTAGCAGTGCAGTTGATTATCAAAAACGTTTTGCTGAACTGGCTATTGAGGCGGATTGTGTAATAATAGATCCTTTACCTATTCTGCAACAGTACTCCGTCGAAGAGCGGCGGAATTTCAGGTTTAAGACAGATGTTCATCCAACACCATTATGCCATAAAGCAGTAGCAGAAATTTTGCACGCTAAAATTAATACGTTATTGTGATTACACTTATTCATAAACATGAGCGTCCACTAAATTTAGATCTTAATGCTTTTCAATAGTCTCGTCTTTTTAGTTTTTCTGGGGGTTGTTCTTCCTGTTTTTTATTTACTTCCTCAACGCTTTAAGAAAATATTTTTATTATTGGCCAGTTATACTTTTTATGGTTATTGGGACTGGCGCTTTTGTTCATTGCTACTCTTGTCAACGGTAATGGATTATTACCTTGGTCATGTAATCTACACTGAAACAGATGAGAAGAAACGAAAGCGTCTGTTATATTTAAGTTTGCTTGTTAATTTAACCTTACTTGGATTCTTTAAGTATTTCAATTTTTTCGTAGACAGTTTTGCACAAGTATTCGGGACACAACTTGATTCAGTTCATTTACACGTAATCCTTCCTGTTGGCATTTCATTTTATACTTTTCAAAGTCTTTCCTATACATTCGATTTATATAGAAAGAAATTGGAGCCTGCAAAATCATTATTAGATTATAGCGTATTCGTTTCTTTCTTCCCACAACTTGTGGCGGGTCCTATTGAGAAAGCAGTTCATCTTTTACCACAGGTTGAAAAAATAAAAATGCCCGACCGCCAATACATTAAGGAAGGCGCTATTCTAATCACAACAGGTATGTTCAAAAAAATTATCATTGGCGACACCATTGGTAAATATGTTGACAATGTTTTTGCAGAGCCCGGCAATTTTTCATCGGGAGAATTGATCTGTACACTCATTATGTTTGCTGTGCAAATCTATGCTGACTTTTCGGGTTACAGTTTAATTGCAAAAGGTTGTGGCAAATTATTGGGTGTAACGCTGATGGATAATTTTAATCAGCCTTATCTCGCCTCTAGTATAACAGATTTCTGGCGTCGTTGGCATATATCATTGTCTGACTGGCTAAAGGATTATGTTTACATCTGGTGGCTTGGTGGTAATCGCAAAGGAAAATTTCGCACGTATTTGAATTTGATGGCTACGATGTTACTGGGTGGATTATGGCACGGAGCGAACTGGACGTTTGTTATCTGGGGTGGCATTCATGGCGCAGCATTGGCATTTCATAAATTTATTCTGGGTGATAAAAAAGTAGAAACCAGATTTACCTTTAATGGCTCGACCAGTCTTGTAAAATTTATTTTTAATGTGCTGTTTACATTCCTGATTGTATTATTTGCATGGCTTTTCTTCAGGGCATCGGATCTGAAGACTGCTACAACCATACTATCGCATATTTTCAACTGGACCTCAAGCGACCTGATTGGTGATTTTATCATTGCCACTACACTGTATTTCAGTGTTATAATTTTACTTGACGT
>DATJHZ010000592.1:0-10247 GCA_035493595.1 Cyclobacteriaceae bacterium
CTTTGCGAGGCTTCGAACAAAATTTCATGAACACCCAAAATACTGAGTTGACTGAGCTCGATCGTTTTGTTTATAGAAATAAAGCTGCCGTTTTGGCTCAGCTTACTTTCTTTCGCCAGGATTTTTACAAGACTCAGTTTGTAGTAGGCTTTGGGCGCACTGAAGATATTCCGTATGGCTATCGACTATCATTTACTTATGGTTGGGAAAAGGAACTTGGAACTAAAAGGCCATATTTTGGCTCTGAGTTGTTTTATAATAAAGTGATACCAAGTGGAACAATACTCACCTACAATGCCAAATGGGGTACTTACTTTAACAAAAGATTCCAAGACGAATTTTTCTCGCTTGATTTCTCACGGTACAGTAAAATCTATAAGCTAGGCAAATCAATAGTTCGACATCTATCAGCAGTAGGATATGCTGCACTAGTAAATCAAACAGTAAAGCGAGGAATGGATATCCGCGATGTGAACGGAATATTAGGTTTTCTACCCGATAGCCTTGTTGGGTTTCAGCGCGTTACCATTAGTCAAGAGGCAACTGTATTTACACGATTTAAAGTTTTGGGATTTAGAATTGCCCCGGTGGCCCGCATCGATTTAGCATTAATTAGAATCAATAAAGGATTGTTTCAGTGGAGCAATTTCTATTCTGGGTTTTCACTTGGATTGAGGGCGAGAAACGAAAATTTAATTTTCAACACAGTCGAAGCCAGATTATTCTATTATCCGAAGGTGGTTGAGCGTGTGGGCCATTTCGGTTTTAATATCACCACGAACTTCAGAATCAGATATCCCACCAATCTAGTGAATAAACCTGCTACTGTTTTTCCCTAAAAAATAATTAAGCACCTGAGCAATGCTTAACTATTATGAAAAATTAAAGCCAGGCTACTAATACTCAGTTCCAGTATTTGCTCCCATAAAACCACCCCAATAAGTATACGTTTCTTGCATTGCATGCGAATTTGTTTCAGGCCAATGATCTTTGTCAAAACCAGGCGCCTTTTCTAATGTGGCTTTACTTTGATTAAGTGTATAAGCCTGTTCTTCTTCATTTACTTCCAACAGCCTGAAAGGAATGGCAAAGAATTTTTCTCCCATTCCCAGGAAGCCACCGCATTCAATAACAAAATATTCAATTTTCCCTATGACAATATCAATCATGATGTCTTTGATCTCCCCCAGCTTTTCATTCTGCAGGTTGTAGACTTTGTCTCCAATAATGGAGGATGCGGTTAGGTATTTTAGAGGTGTATTGGCCTGCTTACCCTCATGGTTTATTCCTGATTCATTGTCTTTTAGTATTGTATCCATAATGATTGCTTTAAAATTTAATCTATCTCTTACAAAAAACTGCACCATAATTGTTTCAATAAATGTGTTTTCAAATTCATAGTGGTGTATTCAAAAACGAAGCTATTTTGATTATATCTAATCATAGAAAGGGTAGTCAATTGGAATAAATGGGCAAAAAAATCCACACCTTATTCAAAAGGATTTGAATCTTTATAAATAAAATAGTTGAAGTTCAATAGGTCCGAACGTGCTCCAGTTTCTGCAAATTCAATACGCGAAGATTTTTTCCTGATATTTCAATGATGCCTTCGTCTTTGAATTCAGCGATAGTACGGTTTAGCGACTCCGTTGTTGTTCCTACCATACTCGAAATATTTTTTCGCGTAACTGAGATGGGAGTAAGCCCCTTGCTTAGAGCATGGATACCGTTAAGTTTTATCAGTGCATTGGCAACGCGTTGCCTTACGGATTGGTATGCTATTTCTATTAATAGATTTTCAGTCTCATAAAGATTATTTGACAGCATCGAAATAAATTTTCTTGCTATTTCTTTGTTGGTATATATCATTGTTAGAAAGTCTTGCTGTGGTATGATATATATGTCGGCATCCTTTAACACCACGGCTGTTTCGTTGTTCGGCTTGTTCTCAAGCAAAGGAACAAAACCAATAAATTCTCCCGGACCATGTAACCCTGTGATCAACTCTTTCCCATTAGAATTGGATTTGTAAGTTTTGACTTCTCCTGAGGAGATAAAATAGAGGAATAGTGGCTGAACTCCCTCCATAAATACAAAATCTCTCTTTTTATAATTACGTGGCAATCGCTTTTCAAAAATTTTCTGGAAACCAGGAAGTTGCTTTGTCCTGATGAAGAAATCGTTGATATCGCTTAGATTATTGTCAAAAGTAGTTTTAATCAAGCCATTCTTTTTTAGCCGTAGCTCAATGATGTTATACAATTCAAGCCCGTCAAATGGTTTGGTAATAAAGTCATCAGCACCCAAGTTCATTCCTGTTCTAAAATCTTTCAAATCATTCTTGGCAGTAAGGAAGATGAACGGAATCTTGGCGGTGGCCGGGTCTTTTGTAAGTACATGCAATACGCCATATCCATCAAGATCAGGCATCATCACATCACACAAAATTAAATCCGGATTGGCTTCCTGAACTAACTCAATGCCCATCTGGCCACTGCTTGCCGTAACTACTTCATAATTGGCGAGCTTCAATATGGCAGAGATATTTTTGCCCATATCCAAGTCATCATCTATCACTAAAATTTTTTGATTCATATATACGATACTTAAAATCTATAAGTCTTTTGCAACATTTCCTCGGCATTGAGTGATATCATGGTAAAATGTTATGCCACCGTTTGACATGGTAGACGACATATTTTCTCGTTGATAAATCGACTTTTCAAGGGATTGTGGTCATTAACGCAGCCTTTTGGTGCTGAGAGCCCAGGCTTACAATTGACTTTTGTGGAATTACTTCCCACAAATTGTAACACGCTTTAGCTTATGGCGATGATACTTATCATTGAATGGGGTGCGGTGTTTGGTCTCCTTTGTGCGATCGCTCCTTCATGAGTAGATCAAAAAAATGAAAACGTTAAAATTAATTATCGCATCGGCTCTGTCAGTTTTGCTGTCGTCTTGTTATTACAATAGCCGCCTGATTTATTTACAAGACAAGCACTTCTCGGAATTCACACCTACTCTAATTCAAAACAAAAAATCGATTTATCGGCTCCAGCCTTCGGATATCATTTCTGTTCAGGTGAAAAGTTCTAATGAAACGGATGCCTCCAACACGATATTCAATGTAACCTCTCATCAAAATGGTCTATACACTACTCCCGGAAGTTTATTTCTGGAGGGCTATACTATAGATGCTAGTGGTAAAATCATGCTTCCTATCATCGGTGAAGTAACCGTAAAAGATCTCACCATAGAAGACGCACAGCGCGTAATACAGTCCAATGCCAATAAATATTTGAAAAATTCAACAGTGATTGTAAAGCTTACCAGTTTCAAAGTAACTGTTCTCGGTGAAGTTAAAAACCCCGGATATTTATATGTCTATAACAATCAAGCAACAATATTGGAAGTACTTGGATTAGCCGGTGATCTAACCCCATTTGCTAATCGAAAAAATATAAAATTGATCAGGCAAGTGCCAACAGGTTCGCAGGTTATTCTGCTCAACCTTACCGACCCTAAACTGATTAGCTCAGAATATTTTTTCCTCATGCCCAACGATGTTTTATACATAGAACCTTTAAAGGCTCGCGCTAACAAAACAAACCTGGAAATTTTAGGAGTTGTTTTCGCTGGGCTTACAACCTTGGTGCTCATTTTAAGTTATACTAAACAATATTAAAATGAATAACGGCAGGCAAGAATTTGGTGAAGGGAAAGTAAATATTAAAGAGTTGATTCAAAAGTTGGTAACCAAGTGGTACATTTTTTTGATAGCGCTTTTAATTTTGATTCCTGCGGCATTGGCTTACATTTATTTTACAGATAATGTATACCTGATCCGTGCATCTATTCTGCTCAACGGTGAAGTTAAAAACGGATTAAGCTCAGAAAAATTTCTTAAAGGAATGGAGCTCATGACCTCTCATACGGAGCTGGAGGACGAAATAGGTATTTTGAAATCCTTTTACTTATCAGAAAGCACGATTCGAAGACTCGACTTCGGAGTTGTTTATTATTCAAAGTCGAACTTACGATCCTATGAACGTTATGGGAAGAGTTTCCCTTTCAGAATTGAATTGGATTCAACCGTAGCGCAGGTTATTGATATACCTATCTACATCAATAGAACATCAGATAGCACCTATGCCGTTCGTGCATCAGGCAACGAATTGAATACTTACAATTTCTACACGAATAGAATAGTTGAGCATCTGGCTAGCCTGGACATTAAATCATCAAGCCAAAACAATAAGTCATTCTTGGATAAGAATTTGAAGTTTAAAATAAAATTTAATCACTCGTTTTATAGCGACACAGACACTGAATACTATTTTGTGATTCGTAACCTTGCCTCTCTGGCAGATGGATATCAAAAAGAATTGGATGTCAAGCCCATCTCTCGTGAATCGAACTTAGTAGAGGTAACACTGAAGGCAAGAAATCCGGAAAAAGGTATTTTGTTTCTAAACACCCTTCTTGATGTTTATCGATCTGATGAGTTGTCAGAAAAAAACATACTTGGTCTTAAAACCATAAAATTTATAGATGATCAATTGGGTGGCGTTTCTGATGAACTACGACAAGTTGAAAGCTCCCTGGAATCATTCCGTTCTCGAAACAATATCCTTGACATTAACACTACTGCTGAAAACTTAACCAAGAATCTTGATAAACTTGAAACAGACAAATCTTTGTTAGAACAGAAACTAAAATATTATAGGTACATCGCCACATCTCTAGAAAAAGGAAATAATTTTAAGAACATTGGTTCATCGTCAACTTTTGGAATTGAAGATCCATTGCTGAACGGAATGTTAACTGATTTGTCGCGGTTGAATCAGGAGCGCACCGGATTAAACTACAGTTCCAAAGAAGCAAACCCAGTTGTCGAAGTTCTTGAACTAAAAATTGCCAGCTCCAAAAAAGCGTTGGTTGACAATGTCAATAATTTCATAGAAGCATCAAGCCAAGCCTTAAATGATTTGAGGGAAAGAATCAACGAAGTCAGAAGAAATGTGCAAGGCCTTCCTCGTAGTGAACGCGAGCTGGTGAGCATTAAACGCAGGTTTGATTTTAATGACAATGTGTATAATTACTTGTTAGAAAAGAGGGCGGAGGCTGGCATTGCTATTGCCTCAAATACTGTGGAAAAAAAAGTGGTAGACCGCGCAATGATGGTGGGTAGCGGAGCCATTGCACCCAATAAAAAAATAATTCTTGTGATGACAGTCCTTCTTGGACTTACCTTTTCTGTTGCATTAATAATTTTTAAAGATGTGATGAATGATAATATCATCACTACAAAAGACGTAGAAAGAAACACAGCGATTCCGTGTGTCGGAACCATCTCGCATGGGAATAAAAGTGAGCGCAACTCTGTCATTGTTGCACATACAAAATCAGCGATTGGCGAATCCTTTCGCTCATTGCGTGTAAATCTTCAATACCTTACACTTGGCAGCGACACAAATATTATTGGCATTACTTCTTCTGTAGAGAGTGAAGGAAAAACATTTTGTACGGTTAACCTTGGCGTTGCGATGGCGCAATCGGGGAGAAGAACCGTAATCATAGATTCGGATTTGCGCAGACCAAAAATAGCGTCTTCGTTTCGTCTAAAGAATGAAAAAGGGCTTTCAAGCTATTTAATTGGTAGTTGCCTTTTAAAGGATATAATAAACCCTACGGGTACCAGGGGGCTTGATGTGATTACCTCCGGGCCGATACCGCCCAACCCACTCGACCTTATTGGCTTGCCAAGAATGGATGAGTTATTGAATTCATTAAAAAACTCTTACAACACTATTATTATAGACTCACCGCCCATTGGATTTGTTTCCGAATATGTGATACTGATGAAATACACCAACGCTAATATCTACGTGGTGCGATCCAATTATACAAACCGATTTCATTTGGAGAAGATCAACAAATTGTACGAAGACAAAAAAATTAAAAACGTAAGCATTCTTCTAAACGATCTTTCATCATCTATCAATGGCTACAACTATGTATATGGATAATTCTTTCTCTCTTTAAATGCATTTCTTTTCACAACGTTTCAGAAAATATTTTGAAAATGTCTCATGGCTGATTTTTGAAAAAGGATTCACACTCCTGGTGGGTATGGTGGTCGGGATTTACGTTGCGCGTTATTTGAAGCCCGAAAGTTTCGGTTTGCTGAACTACGCCATAAGTTTTGTGAGCATTTTTTCTGCGTTCTCGACACTAGGCATGGACCAAATTATTGTGCGGGAATTAGCCAAGCAATCGGGCAAGCACAGTGACCTTCTCGGCACTGGATTCATTCTTAAACTTGCAGGCTCATTAATACTGATTGTGATGATGATGGTGATTCTTCTATTCATGCATCACGATCCATTTACCAATACGTTGATCATGATTATTGCGGCAGCAGAAATTTTTAAAGGCTTTGAAGTGATCAGCTATTTCTTTCAGGCGCAGGTGCTATCTAAATATGTTGTTCAGGTGCAACTGCTGATTAATCTCCTGGTTAGTCTTATAAAACTTGCACTTGTCTTTATTCATGCTCCGCTTATCTGGTTTGCGATTGTCATAGTGTTTGGTTCTATCTTCAATGCCGTAGGTTTCATTTATGCTTATCATAAGCGGGAGGGAACTCCCTGGAAATGGGACTTTCATAAGATACTTGCCTACCAACTTCTACGCGAATCGTGGCCGATCGCACTGTATGGCATTGCGCTTCACATACAAGCCCGTATTGATCAAGTGATGCTCGGCAAAATGTTGAACAATACAGAAGTAGGTCAGTACTCAGTTGCGCTGAAGTTTATTGAGATATTCGGTTTCATGCCGATGATATTGATGAACACATTTGCTCCGGCAGTTACCAAAGCCAAAGCCATAAGCGAAGAACTCTATCATAACCGTTTGATCAATTTATACCGACTCATGTTCGTTGCCTTTCTGTTGATTTCCATACCTATTTATTTATTCTCAGAAAAGCTAATTGCATTGTTGTATGGTTTGGAGTATCAGTCGGCAGGCTATCTTTTGTCGTTGTTTGCGCTCCGACTATTCTTTTCCAACATGGGTGTTGGAAAATCTGTTTTTATTATAAATGAGAGTTTGTTCAAGTACTCGTTATTCACTGTAATCATTGGTGCGGCAACCAATATTACTTTCAACTATTTCCTGATTCCCAGATACGCATCGGTGGGTTCAATCATAGCTAGCATGATATCATTTACGGTGAGTATTTTTTTAGTTGACCTATTCTTTCAAAAGACGCGAGAGAATCAATGGCTCATGTTTAAAGGGATGTTTTCATTTTGGAGGTTGAAAGAAATTCTATAGTGATGATTCAGTTGAAACCACATCCTGATAATTTTTTTGTTTGCCCCAAATGCGGCACGGACCAACCACAGATCAATGATTTTAGATTTGAGTCTATAAACATATTTGCCGATTGTAGCTGTAGAGAATGTGGTTTTACGTTTTACCAAACATTGCCCGTTGGTCACAATGTTGATTTCCCAATTTCAATTGGAAAAGACAATGACGTGATTTACAAATCAGTGAAATGTCCCCAATGGCTCTCGTTGCCGGTAGCAACAGCTTATCGCGAAAGGAGAACAATCGGAGTAGCAATCGAAAGAATTATATACAAGAAGTCGGATAAGGTTATCATCTTAAACACCCTCGATTCTCTTTATGGTCATGTGTTGCTCAAGTTATACAATGCTTTTAGTCATCTTGATCATCAGCCTGATTTTGGCCTTGTCTTAATCATTCCGAAAATGTTTAAGTGGCTAATTCCAAGAGGATGTGCCGAGGTTTGGGTTGTGGACCTAAATTTAAGAGACCTTAAATACAATTATGAAGCAATACATGGATTCGTTTCCAAAAGATTTAATGACTTTGGAGAGATCTATTTAAGTAAAGCATATTCACATCCGAATGTAAAAGCCAATGACATTGAGCGACTGACGAGAGTGCGGCCTTTTGACCTTACTAAATTCATGGAACGAAGGCCCATCATAACCTTTGTGCTGCGCGAAGAACGCTGGTGGTTTAAGAATAAATTTGATTACTGGTTTTATCGTTTGTGCCGAAGGCTAAATATTTTGGCTTGGGGCTCTCATGTTTTGGTGGAAAGGCAAAATCGATTAGTCAAGAAGACAATGAAGTTGATTAGGAAAAAAGTCCCAAGGACGAAATTCTTCGTAGTAGGCATAGGGGATCCTGATGGTTTCAATGGCATTGGCGAAGATCAGCGATGCCGCGAAGTCAATGCCGCAATCGAAAGAAACTGGTGTAGAATTTATGCACGGAGTCATGTGATCATCGGTATTCATGGATCAAATATGCTCCTGCCCACTGCTTTGGCGGCAGGTTGTGTCGAGATATTACCAGAAGACCGTTACGGTAATATGATCCAGGATATTTCAGTGCGCTATAATGATCGTAAGCAACTTTTCTTTTATCGTTTTGCGGATCAATTTGCAAGTGCAGATAATGTTGCCAACAAAGCGGTTGCTATTCTCAGTGACTACGAAACCTTTAATGCTAACATGTGCAAGAACACCTACAGCGGTGAACCATCGATGATAAGTTTGCACCAAGTCGGTGATGCCTATCATTGAATAAAGAGGGGGGAGTGGTCACATTTGAGATCAACTTATTTTGATGCTTTCCTTCACACCAACAACCAAATTACACACCGCTGTTTTACTGGTCATTTTCAATCGGCCCGAAACAACCCGGCAGGTTTTCGAAGCCATAAGAACTGCCAAGCCAACGCGCTTGTACATAGCAGCCGATGGACCAAGAAAGGATAAACCCGGAGATCGCGAGAAATGCGAAGAGTGTAAACGCATTGTGGGCAAAGTTGATTGGGATTGTGAGGTGAAGACTTTATTCAGGAAGGAAAATTTGAATTGTGGGCGCGGGCCTTCTTCAGCATTCTCGTGGTTCTTTGAACATGAAGAAGAGGGAATCATTTTAGAAGATGACTGTTTGCCCTCGCAAAGTTTTTTTTGGTTTTGCCAGGAGCTGCTCGAGCGTTATCGTCATGATAACCGGATCATGCACATTGGAGGCAATAACTTTTTGAATGGCTGGCAAAGGGATGGAGACTATTCTTACTATTTTTCTCAGAGCGGCCATATATGGGGCTGGGCCACCTGGCGAAGAGCCTGGCTAAAATTTGATTATGATATTACGCTTTACCAAAAACTTAAGAAGAAGAATTACTTCACCAATTTCTTTCTAAATCAACTTGAAAAACTTTACAGGCTTAGAAAATTCGATAAGACTGTTTCTGGTGGCCATGTCGATTGGTGGGATTATCAATGGGACTTTGCACGTTATGTTCATTCAGGGTTGGCCATCGTTCCTGAAAATAATTTGGTGATGAACATCGGGTTTGGAAGCGAAGCAACGCACACTCAAAATGGCGATGACAAAAGTGCAAAGATGAATGCCATCAACATCGAGTTTCCATTGCGTCACCCGCCATTCATGATTCGTGATTTTAGTTCTGATAAGAAATACTTCAGAGGTTTTATAAAGGCGGTTGCTTTTTCAAAATTAATTTTAAAATGATTTCAGGAAGTGCTTTACCCCTCCCAACAATTGATTCACGGCTCACAACTCCAGTGCTCTTTATTATTTTCAATAGACCAGAAACTACTCAACAAGTTTTTGATGCCATACGAGCAGCCAGGCCTCTGCGCCTTTACATTGCAGCTGATGGACCTCGTAAAAACATAACCGGAGAGTCAGAGAAGTGCAATGCAGTAAAAGAAATTGCCACTGCTATTGATTGGGATTGTCAAGTTCATACTTTGTTCAGAGAGGAAAACCTTGGTTGCGGAAGAGGGCCATGCACCGCGATCAATTGGTTTTTTGAACATGAAGCGGAGGGTATTATTCTGGAAGACGATTGTTTACCTTCTCCATCGTTCTTTCGTTTTTGCACGGAATTATTGGAACGATACAGATACGACACGCGAGTGATGGAAATTGGAGGTAATAATCTGGAAGAACCTCACCTTCGAAAAGAAGAGTACTCATTCAGTTTTTCAAATCACATTTATATATGGGGGTGGGCTACCTGGCGAAGAGCCTGGAAGCTTCAGGATTTTTACATGTCGCATTACAGTGAGATTCATAAAAAAAGATATTTGGAATCCTCCTATAATTCAATCTATGAACGAGATTTTTATAATTATGTTTTTAGCAAAATGCACGAA
>DATJHZ010000593.1:0-3440 GCA_035493595.1 Cyclobacteriaceae bacterium
CAGTTCATATTCTGGATTTGTCTATTATCCTCCCTGCTTTTTTAATTACAGGTATTCTGATTCTAAAAAAACATAATCTGGGGTATTTACTGGCACCAGTCCTTCTGATGTTTGCCTTACTCATGGATCTGACTATAGCAGAACTCATGGTAGTAATGAAACACTATGGCGTTATTTCCGATATTTCAGTTTCAGTGGTAATGATGATTTTGGCTATTATCAGCTTGACTCTTCTGTTATTATTAATTACAAACGAGAAGCATTTTCCCAACCTGAGTAACCGGTCTTCAGGACAATGATCCGCTCGAGAAACCATCTTGGGGCTAATTAATAATCTATTCTAATCAAAGTAAGGATGGAGTTTCTGTCTCGCACGCATCAACGTCTTTGAGTGACGTTGATGGGGAAGTAAGGTAGGGAACATGTGATAGATAAAAGGAATATATACGACATTCTCATATATTTGGAAATGTAAACGAACATGCAATTAGCCAATCGTTGTGTGCAAGGCGAAAAAAAATTGGATCTTGAGATAGGTGTATTCTTCAAAATGAATTGGTTATAAGTGTTAGTTTGTAGCATTAAACGATCTAAGAGAGTTATGACAAAGCAGCATGCAGTATTCTTCTTATTGGTTTTCCTGGGGGCTTGTACAAAAGATGTACCCACAAGCAAAAAAATTGAATTCAAAAAACGGGCTGAGCCCGTATGGGAGGGGGTGTTCACCGCGGCTGACCCGAGTGTTATTCGAGATGGTGACACATTGCGTATGTACTACTCAAGCCTATTGGTTAGTCCGACAGAGAAACTTCTAATTGCCGGAGCTAAATCGATTGATGGGCTTAATTGGATTCCCTCTAATAATGTTAAAGGAAAAGAAAGTGTCGCCCTTGATATCAACTCCAACGCTTGGGACAATCATTTGGAAGCTGTAACTGTATTAAAGCAAGGGAATGAAACGTGGATGTACTATTGTGGTTATCCCGAAGAAGCAGATGTAGCTGGAACCATTGTTGCCGAAGGTGAAATTGGTTTAGCTAAATCAAGTGACAACATAACCTTTATCCGAGCTTTCGATGATCCCATTCTTACGTTGGGAACTACCAATTCGAAAGATGCAAACGCGCTCTTCTCACCTACTATAATTAAAGAAGGAAATACTTACTACATGCTTTATGTAGGGTATTGTATTGAGAATTGTACTCCCGCGTTTATTGGAATACTTGGCGCTACTTCTACAGATGGAGAAAACTGGACAAAACTTACCCAACCAATTATCAGCGGCGCAGACCTCGCTTTAGACTGGGCTCAAGTAATCAAAGAACCTGCTCTCGTCAAAGGTCCAGATGGCATCTTTTATCTTTTTATTTCCGGAGACAAATTTATCGGTGTGGCCAAGAGCAGTAACATACTCGGACCTTATGAAGTTTATCCTGATCCAATATTGAAAATTGATTACGACTGGGAGTCAACGTCAGTGATTGCTCCTTCTGTGTTAATTGAGAATAAAAAAGTACGTATGTGGTACATGGGAGTTGCTGCTTCTGGAACTGGGGCTGATTTTGCTATTGGATATGCCGAGTCTGATTTTCCATTCAATTGGTAGAGTTTGTGCATATGTTTTCTGACGAAAGAGCGATGACTCTTTAAGATAGCCGTTGATAGTCACCGTTTCAGCACACAACAATACATAAGATATAACCTGAATAAGGCGAAAGTTTTTTAACTAATTTAGTCTTGCAACAAATGTTGGTCATTTTTAAACCATGAGAGATATAAAAAAAAGAGAAATTCCTTTTGAGCGTGTGTTGTTTTTCAGCGATGCAATTGTTGCTATTGCCATTACACTTTTAGCATTGGATCTAAAACTCGAGCTTCCCGAAGGTCATCACCTTACTCTTCTGGATTTGCTATCGCCATGGAAAAGTTATCTCGCATTTCTTCTCTCCTTCATCAACATTGCAAGTTTTTGGCGCAGTCATCACCAGATGTACACCCACATTCACAAAATGAATGAACGCGCCATTACGTACAACATCTGCTGGTTATTCTTTATTGTTACCCTGCCTTTTTCCACCCGTTTACTCAGCGTCCATTTTGGCGATTCAGCAGCTATTTTTTTATATGGTTCCAACATTTTTGCATTGTCGATTCTTCAAAATTCCATTTGGGATAGCGCCGATCTGACACAGGATTTTATTGATGCAGAAAAAATATCTAACGAGGAAAGAAGCCGCTTTCGAATCATGTTCAATTTAGATATGATAAATGGTCTACTGTGCATCATTCTAAGTTTCTTTGTACCTAAAATCGCCTTCTTTCTTCTATTTTTTAAGGTGCCTGTTTTATTATTTATACCTATTTATTTCGCTAATCAAAGGCGTAAAAATGTTAAGACCAAAAACCGGCAATAACATGACCGTGAGTAGAATTTGGAGGCAAAATATTCACAATCAAAGTCACTGGTCTCCAGGACTCTGATTCGGTTGAGGAACCATCTTGATGGTTAATCAATAATCTACTCTAATCAAAGTAAGGATGGAGTTTCTGTCTCGCACGCAAAACAATAGAGTGATGATATCAGTAGATATTAAAGACGTTGAGGCTACATTTTATCAAATAGATTTACTAAAAATCTTATTGTTAGAATTACTTCTATTCTGACGCACATCGAAAGCATGGCAAATATTGCGGATAAACGTTTTGCCAAGATCAGTAACTTTTAATCCTGATTCAGTAATAACAAGAATCTCTTCTTGCTCCATTTCTTTAAGTTCTTTCAACAGGTTTTCTCTCTGTACTGTTGAAAGTTTAGTGGCGTTGATTTCACCTCGGCAGGCAATATCCAATATACATTGTTTAATGATCAGATCTTCTTCTGTCTGAATATGACCTTTGACTATGGCTAGTTTATTTTGAAACACAGCGCTTTCATAATCTTCAACCTTCTTTACATTTTGTGCAAAAGCATACTTGGCATCACTGATGGCGGATGCGCCAAGACCAATAAGGAGTTCTGTCTGTGATGTAGTATAGCCCATAAAATTACGATGCAGTTTTCCATCTACGCTTGCCTGATACAACGCATCTGTTGATAATGCAAAATGATCCATACCAATGTCGTGATAGCCTTCTTGTTTCAGGATAGCTCTGCCTGTTTCATACAATTCGCGCTTGGCAACATCGTTTGGTAAATTGGCATCTTCATAACCACGCTGTCCTGGTTTTACCCAGGGCACATGTGCGTAACTATAAAATGCAATTCTGTCAGGACGGAGTTTGATTACCTGTTGAAAGGCATTCGTAATAGTATCAATAGTTTGATAGGGCAATCCATAGATCAAATCAAATCCTATGGAAGTAAAACCTACAGCTCTGCTGAGAGTTACAACCTTTTCCAGATTTTCAACCGGTTGAATTCTGTGGATAGCTTTCTGTAC
>DATJHZ010000594.1:0-4035 GCA_035493595.1 Cyclobacteriaceae bacterium
TAGCGTACTACTTGCTTAAAGTCTTTTACAGTACTCCACATCAACGTCATTAAGCCATAGAAGAACCATGTGTATATAAACTGATACCTGTGAATAGGTTTTCTTTCAGCATGCGGATCGAATCTTAAGAACCCAATAGGTGCAATGTCCTCATCATGATCGTGCACATTGGTGTAGGTATGATGAATAACGTTGTGCTGTATACGCCAGTTTAAGGAATTACCTGCGATGAGGCTTATAGAGAAAAATCCGAGAAACTTATTAAACGCAGGGTTTTTGCTATAGCTACCGTGATTGGCATCGTGCATAATGCACATTCCTATACCTGCCATGCCCAACCCCATAACTATTGAAAACAGCGCCCAGATTACTTTACTTTCAACTACGTTAAATACGATGAGAAAATAAGGCACCAGGTATGCAGAAAACATAACCAGTGTTTTTACATATAGATTCAGGTTGCCATTCTTGCTAATGTGGTTGTCTTTGAAGTAAGAATCTACCCTCTTCCTAAGCTCCGTTTGAAACTGGCGCCCGGTTGAAGTGTTAAATCTTAAAGTGGTGGTATTGCTCATGATTGTTCATTAGTATTGACAGTATAAAGATGAACATTATTTAACTAAGGCAGCCTAAAAAAAGGATTAAGCGTTCGGTTATTGTATGAACGCCGTTTGTCAGAAACTTATGCAGTTTAAAGCAGCCAATATAGGATGAGTTGTGAGGTACTAGTCAAACGTATTTACCAATCAAAATACTCGTCTTTCTCTAACTCCTGTTCTTTCTTTTTCTTCATGCCTTTGTTTTTAAAGGCATCCTTTAATTCCTGAACTTCTTTCTTGATATCCGTACCGATTTTCTTGCGCACAGCTTCCGTATCGTAAATAATTCGATAGTTGTCCGTTGAGCCAACAATTTTGAGAAAGAGTTTGGTCTGTCCTGACTCTTCTTCAAGAGCACTTTGTGCGTCTTGTAAATTAAGTTTCTTCTTGCTTCTCAAAGGACTTACAATATGATACTCAATCTGCTGATCGAAAGTATGTGTGCCACTCACTTTGATGTCTGTTACATTGGTGCGAATCAACATCTGAGGTATGTAAATGGTTTTCTTTTCAATATGAATATCGTTCTTCAGATCAGAGAAGCGAAGTTTGCTGAGGCCTTCGTCATCGAGATATGTTTTCAATTTCTGCATGGGCTCAAAATTATTAAGCTCACCATTTTTAATTACGGCACTGATATCAGCCACTAAGGTTTCAGAGAAGAGTTTCAGGTTTTGATTTAAGGTCATCTCCAGGTTAATATCGGCATCACCTTGTCCTTTTAAATGTTTATCCTGAATGAAATTCTGATCAAAATTTTCGAATACATAAAAAATACTGTCGATATAAATGCCTTTAAGTTTTAAAGTACTCACCACGTCAATGGCTTTTCTATTCTTGGCATCAACAATACCAGATACTGTCAGGTCACCACCCATAGTTTTTAAGTTGATGTTGCGCGATACGGCCACTTCATTCTTAACCAGAAGATCTCCCTTCAGGTCATGTGCTCTGAATCGTTTATAGCGCATCGATTTTACATCACAATTAAAATTAAGATTGATGTTGTGTGAAATGCTGAACTCATACTCAGGCTTCTTACTTTCTGTTGGCTTGCCAAAACCAATGTCAAAAAGCTCATCAACATCAAGGAAGTTTGACTTGAGGTCTGTTTCAATACCAATGGGCTGATCTTCGAAAAGCAAGAATGTAATTACGTTTTTAAAGAATCCATTAAACAGCAGATCACTGTTTCCTAATTGAGCTGATACATTGCTAAGGGCAAGATCATTATTGTTGAACTGTAAACTTCCCTTAAGATTTCTCAATGGAATTTGATCCTTGCCATAATTAAGATTAATGTTTTCCAATTCAATTGTGCCACGTGTTGAAACTCGTTGAGCAGTAGCTTTATTTTTTAGCAATTGAATTTTGCCTTCCAATGAAAGATCAGCCAGTAATGAACCTTGTACATTCTTTAAATTATCAGCTGGAAAAAATCCTTGCACTGCAGCAGCATCAATGCGGCCTTTGAAATCACAGATAATATCAGGGTCTTTAAAATCCTGAATAATAAAATTGGAAGTGAATGGTTCGCCATTAAGTTTACCTGTCATGTTTTTTAAAACAAGAACAGCTTCACGCTCGTCAGTTAATGCTTTGGTTGCAAAGGAACCTTCAAGGCTTGCTTCTTCAATCTTCGTTTTGTACTCGGGATGAAAGATAGTAGCGTTTTTAAATCCGAAGTCAACGGATAGCGAAGGGCTTCGTCCATCACCTACATCACCTTTTATTTTGGCATTGAAGTAAACATCACCATCGCTTTGATATTTTTCGAAAGTTCCTGCCGCCTTTCCTGGCAATAAAGACAAGAGTGTTTGAATGTCTGTATTCTTACCATCAATTTTAAAATCGATTCTGTTTTTTGATTTCCAGTCGTATTCACCGATAACATTAAAACCAGAACCCTTTAAGTCTAGCGTGGAAGGTTTTACAGACAGCACCTTGCGTTGAGTATTAATTGCCAGATTACTTTTTATCTGAAAAGACTTGCCCACCAAAAAGTTATTGCCATTAACACTAATCTTTTCCGTTGTTACTTCGCCCTCACCTTCAATATCAAAAACAGCCTGTTCGGACTCAATAGACGCCAACAAGTTTTTGCTTCTGAAAATGAGTTCAATGTTAGAGGTTGCATCAGCATACCTCACTTTTGTATTTGTAAGTACAACCTTGCTTAGCTCAAAACGCAAAGAGCTTTTATCCGATGATGGCTTCTCATCTTTCAGAATGGTATAGTTGTCTACACCTTTTCCATTTACTTTTAAATTCGTTTCGCTATCGCTGATGTGTAATCCCTTGATTGTATAATTGCCTTTCCAAACCTCAATGGGATTAAGTTGAAATGAAACGGACCCGGCAGTGAGTAACGGATATTGTCCCTCGTGACTATCTTCAATATAAACATCATTCAGCACAATGGAGAGCATTGGAAAGTTCTGGAAAACGGAAACACCCATCTTACCAATGTTTACAGGGGTGTTAAGGTGCTTGTTGGCTTCGCGTATAAATTGACTGATGATCTTATCCTTAAACATAAAGACAGAGGCAACCAATGCAATGAGTAGAACACTCAACGCCAGAAATAGATAAAAAAGTACCTTCTTAAAGGTTTTCAAATTAAAAAATGGTTAGACAAAAATAACAGACAAATATCAAACCAGTATAAGACGGTATCAAGAATTAAATAGTATTAGTCGGATTAGATTTATTTTCTGGTGGAATTACGAATGATCAACTGTGTGTCTATCACTTTTGTAATGGGTGTGAATGGCTCTTCACTTTCCATCTGGTCGATCAGAAGTTTGGCGGCCATCATGCCCATTTCGTGAGAAGGCTGTGCTACAGTAGTGAGTGATGGTTCAATAAAAGATGATACAGGCTCATTTGTAAAGCCAACAACAGAAATCTCTTGCGGTATTTTTATTCCTTCCTCTTTCAAAACCTGCATAGCCAAAATAGCAATGGGATCATTCATGCAGAATAACGCATCAGGTTTTTGCTTCAATAATTTTTTAGTTGCCTCAATAGGATCAACCTGAAGGTTATCACAATGTGCAATCAGGGCTTCGTCAATGGGAATATTGTTTTTAGCTAAGGCATCCAGATAACCTTTCTTGCGCTGCGAGCTTATGTACAGACTTAAAGGTCCACCGATATGCGCAATGCGTTTACATCCTGTTTTAATTAAATAGTCAACTGCTTTAAAGGCGCCATCATGATCGTCTACCACTACTTTTGAAACTGGAATGTCTTCATGAACACGATCAAAGAGTATCATGGGGATTTTCTTCTGAATCAACTGTTGAAGATGCTCTACATTTTTAGTTTCACTGGAAAGTGATATCAGCAAACCATCAACGCGGTTTGAGACGAGCATGTGAATATTTGACTTTTCAATTTCAAGAGACTCCATGGATTGACAAATCATAATGCT
>DATJHZ010000595.1:0-12795 GCA_035493595.1 Cyclobacteriaceae bacterium
CCGTTGGGTTATCTGGAAAATAATAACGGAATGCAACGCCTTCATTATAAGCACGAATGATCAGGTTAATCTTATACCGTGGATCACTGGCTTTATAAAAGTAAAGTGTCAATGCGTTGTAATGATCACGAATCTGGCTTCGTTCTCCATACAACGGACGCCAAAGTGTATCATGTGAAGATTGCTCAGCCTTCTCCAGCATTAAGTCACCAATCCAGGAATCAGCCGGATCTACTTTCAACGCCAGAGCCAGCTGCGACAGATGATTATCTAATTGAATATCTAAAGCAGATTCAAGTATCACCGGTTTGTTTTTAAACGATACCTGGTAATACATTTTTTTCTTTCCTTCAATACCATTTTGCCAAAAGTCCACCATCAGATTTCCGTCAGGCGAGGAAAGACTTTTTTTAGTTTGTGACGTTACCGGTTGCGCAACAGAGGCTGTTCCAATCCAGAATAAGATCGCTAAACTAAAAATCCACTTATTCCTACTTAAAAAGTATTTACCTTGAATCATCTTACTATTTAAAACCCTGCTCTTTATATTCATACTTCGTCTTTAGTTCTGATCTGGATGTGAAATGGAAAAATCCAGGGTCAAAATTGGATAATGTTGTCTGGAGTGATCTATCAATTATTGTTCATAGTCGATAAACCATGAATCAATTCCATGATTCGGCACTTCCGTTAGTTTCTTATTTTTTAATCAACCAGGAATAGGATTGTCTTTTTCATATCATTTGAGGCTTTGAATTTTTTAGCCTTTTGACGCGTAGATCACATGTGTGATCCGGCAAAAGAACAATCCAAAATTCGCTATAGATTGAAAAATGGAGTATGAATTATCGTTCAAAGAGCATAAGCCATTACCCATTTTCAATCGTTTGAAATGGATTTTACAACGATTGTTGAATGCCACCCTCTGATATTCCGTGAACAGGGTCTTTTCAGATGCTTAAGGACACTCAGTGAAGTGCCTAAAGACCGGACTAAATAATTGATTTGTTCAATAGTGCTGAATCTCATCAAGATTCAACGATTAATCTCAAATATCAGGTTTGATTATATCATGCCTTGAAGAAAAGGCTGTGTGGGAATGTGTCAAAAATATAATGCCTGGATAATCTTATATAGAAAATTTGGTGAAGCTTCATAATCTCATCCAGCCCGTTATTTCCAATTTTCATATCTTCAGTATCATACAACATGTGAGTGACATCTGGGTGATAGAGCAATTCTTCTGTATCTATACGCAAGCTGAAAAGATCTTTTGCAAGTCCTGTTAATTCCTCTTCATCTTTGAATTCTTCTCTTAGGTTCTGAATTGATTTTTCGAGAATGAAGTGAACACTTAGCAATAATCTGTAAACATCTAACTTATTTTCGCCGTCCATTTTTCTAAAAAACCGAATCTCATTTAATTTTAAAATGAGTTGATTAAAATGAGGCAGCTCCCGCTCTTTTCTTTTTCTTATGCTGAATAATTTTCTGAAGATATTTACAATCATCTTTATACGCTCCAGTATCACCACTCTCCTGTTCCTAAATGTTGCTATTATTTCTTTAAGATGAAGTAGACAATCTATTTAAGTAGGCTCTCAAATCTCTATTGGTTGCCAAGCCCAATTTTGTTCTAAGCCTGGCGAATCCTACATTGATGCTATTCAAACTTTTATTGGTGATCTTTGAAATGTCAGACGCACCATGATTCATTCTAAGATATGCACAAAGCCTTTTCTCATTCTTTGTTATCTCAGGGCATTTTCTTTCAAGTAACAGATACAGTTCGGCATGTAATTGATCAAATTTCTTCTCTACCCCAAGATCAGTCTCATCATTCAGCTCCCACTGCAACTGCCGAAGCAATGAGAATAATTTTGATTTACCTTCCATGTTGAGAAAAGGCTGTAACTTATTTACACCTTCAATTAATTTCAGCTTAGTAGTTCTGGAATGAATCAAAAGTTCATGAAGCATTGTCAGCTCTCTTTTGTTAATTTCATTCTCTGATTGAAGTACTTCTTTTTCTTGTTTTATTTTTTCATGATTAGTTTCGAACATGTTGGTTACATCTGTAATGATACCCAAAATGATTATTTCGGATTCAATCTCAAATGCTGAATAGTTTAATATTAACTGCATACTGCCATTCTCTCCTTCCATTTCAATATGGTTAGTTGATCCCATATTTATTGCTGTAGGAAAATGTACCTGAAGAGCATGAGCAACAGGCAGTGAAAGAAATTCATCAGAAAACTTACCAGCCACTTCGGAGTTCCTTACATTAAATAATGTTTCAAAATATGTATTGCATACAAGAAGCCGTCCCTCTGCATCCTGGCAAAAAACTGGAGTTGATGCTGCATGCACAAAACTTTTTATAAACTGATTCATGGAATGATTAATTCCCCTGGCATTCTTTGAATTCTTTAATGTATCAGACATAAATATTTCTTTAACGCGCTCTTTTAACTTTTGATAATTCATTGAGCTTCGTAGAAAAGTAGTTGCGTTAGTAGCCTGCAATACACTCCATCCGTTGTGGTACATCATTAAATCTTTTGTGATGACAACAGGAATCCGCATTGTTACAGGATGTCTTTTCAGCTGTTGAATGAGATCAGGTTTATCAACTTCCAGCAAAAAACCATCTGTTATGATCAGGTCTGGCGAACAAGAAACAGCCAAATCAAGTGCTTCGCTATAACTATTAGTTTTGGAAACTTCATAATTAAGATCTGCACTCTCAAGAAATGCGGAGATCAACGAAATTGTTTGTGGTTCAGAACCAGCAACAAGAATTGATTTTTTATTTTCACTTTCAATTTCCCTGATTCTGGATATGATCATTCTTGCCACCTGATAATAGGACTTGATATGATGGGTAGTCATAAAGTCTCTACTCAACTGGTTAGCTGAATATTGAGTTTCGGTAGTCATATTTTGCATTAGTAAGGTCTTTCATTAACAGCGCTCCAATAAAAAGTCAATGCCTCAACTTTCTTTACATAACCATCAAATCCTTCAGGCTTCACAACGTAACTATTTACACCTAGTTGATAAGCTATATCAATATCATGCTGATCTTTGGATGAAGTAAGGATGACAACGGGCACTGTTTTAGTAGCCTCAGCCTGTCTGATTTGACGTAACACTTCCAATCCATTCATGGTAGGAAGTCGTAAGTCCAGAAGGACTAGTTTTAATCTGGATTGGACCTTTCTGCCTTCATATTTGTTTTTTGCAAAAATAAAATTCAACGCATCAATACCATCATTGAAGTGAATGAAATTGATTTTATCATTAGCCTGTGTCATGGCGAATTCAGTGAGTTCTGAATCATCCTGGTTATCCTCAACAAATAACACATCTGCATTTCTTTCTTTTTCAATCATCTTCAGCAGTGTTTAATTGACAATGTAAATTATGACATTCTGAAAATTTGCAATGGAATCAGATTCATGAAATATTTGTCATTAAACTAATGACAGACTGTAGTTAGTCTATGCGACAAGAAATTTTATTCTATCATTATTCTATCAAATGATGGCGCAGAACATATCCGGCTAAATCAACATTAGATTTTAGTTGCATTTTTTCCAGAATGCGCGAACGATAGGTTGCAACAGTGGCGGGGCTAATGGAAAGATCGAATGCTATTTCTTTAATCTTCAATCCTGAAGCAATCATTCTCAATATTTGAAATTCTCTATCTGAAAGTTTTTCATGATCTGGTTTATTATCTTCAAGCTCAAATGAATTAGCTAGTTTTTCGGCTACCGTTGGTGTAATAAATTTACCTCCGTAATAAACCTTTCGAATGGCCTTCACCAATTCATCTGCCGCCGATTCTTTCGTCACGTAACCACTTGCTCCTGCTTTAATAGCTCGTACAGAAAATCGTTCTTCAGGATGCATACTTAACATTAGTGTTTTAAGACGAGGATAAAACACTTTCAATTCTTTTACTATTTCCAAACCATTTTTTCCGGGCATAGAAATATCTAACACCACAACGTCTGGTGTAAGTAATTTCAGATGGTTAAACAATTGAGAATATCCATCAGCCTCAGCAATCACTTCCATATCTGATTCTTCTTTCAGTATTTTTACGAGGCCAGATCGAACTATGGAATGATCATCAACTACAGCAACCTTTATCATGCAAGTGCCAGTTTATTGTTTTCAAATGGAATCAATACTGAAACCTTGGTTCCACCCTTTCGCATGGCGTGAATATTAAATTTCCCATTCAATGAATGTACCCGTTCACGAAGTCCTATAAGACCTAATGATTTTGAACTTCTAATTACATCCTCACGAATGCCTTTTCCATCATCCTGAATTTCAAGTGCAAGCAGATTTTTCTGTGTCTTTAGATAAATTTCAACCAGCGTTGCCATAGAGTGCCTTGCAACATTGGTGAGGGCCTCCTGCACAATCCGAAACAGGGCTATTGAGAGATCTTTATTCAGATTCAACGTATCATCTGGCAAGAAAACCTTACAGGAGATTTTATTTCTTTTCTCAAATTCCACACCCTGCCATCGGATGGCATCTAGTATACCAAGTTCATCTAATGCTTCCGGTCTCAATCCTGATGAAATTTCTTTCACTGATCTCGTTATTTTGTCTACAAGCTCTGTAATGGAAGTAAACTCATCATGAATAACCTGATCGGGTAACAGTTTGCCACTTGTAATTTTTTTCCAAAGCATCATAATATCGATTTTTAGCGCTGTTAAAACCTGTCCAAGTTCATCATGAAGATCACGCGCAATTTTTACTCGTTCCTCTTCTAATGAAGCTTGCTGATGATCCAGCAAAAGTCTTAGTTCCTTATGAGATTTTTCAAGCTCAGAGGCGATTCTGTTTTTTTCACGTTCAGCTTCTTTCTTTTCGATGGCGTTTGTAATTGCCGTAGGAAGCCTTTTGAAACTTGACTTCAATACAAAATCATCGATTCCATCTTTCAGACATTCTAATGCTAATTGCTCACTTAATACTCCCGTTACAAGAATAAAAGGAATTGCAATATTTATTTTCTTTAACATCTGAAATGCCTGCATCCCGTTAAATGATGTTAGAGAGTAATCCGCGAGTATTACATCAGGATTAAATTCAATAATATGTTTTATGAATTCTCTCTTTTTATCTATTCTGATGGAAGTGAATTTGAAATTCGCCTGATTCAATTCATGTTCCATAAGTTCTACATCATCCGGATTATCTTCCAGAAATGCTATTCTGTATTCAGGAACGGGTATGGTGGATAATTCATCCACCTGACTATTATTTGCGTAGATAGTATTCATAGTACAACACTAAACAGGTTTTTCATTAACAAGACTCCAGTAAAATGCCAGAGAGCTAATTGTTTTCATATAACTATCAAACCCAACAGGTTTAACAACATAACTGTTTACACCTAGACTGTAGGCTTCAGCAATATCTCTTTTCTCACGAGATGAAGTAAGAATTACCACAGGCAGTGTACGAGTTCTTGCATCATCTCTTATCTTTCGAAGAACTTCTAATCCATCAAGCCGTGGTAATTTCAAATCCAACAATACCAGGCGCAGGCTATTTTGAATTTTCTGATTCTCGT
Source organism: Cyclobacteriaceae bacterium (assembly GCA_035493595.1). Taxonomy (GTDB): domain Bacteria; phylum Bacteroidota; class Bacteroidia; order Cytophagales; family Cyclobacteriaceae; genus DATCRE01. Next base: position 5,612 of record DATJHZ010000595.1, read on the forward strand.
ACGATTTCTTAGCGAAAATGAAATTCAAAGCTTCAACACCATCTTTGAGATGAAGAAGGTTAAGAGCTCTATTACCTTCTTTCAACGCATGTACAGTAAGCTCTGTATCATCTGGATTGTCCTCTACAAGAAGTACATCAATTGGAAGCATTTCATCTTTTTCCATCAATATGATTTTAGTGAGAAATAAAACGTTGCCCCCTCACCTTCTATACCTTCTGCCCATACACGACCACCATGCCTGATGATAATTCGTTTGACTATCGCTAAACCAACTCCAGTGCCCTGATACTCTTGCGGGTCATGCAGACGTTGAAAGACACCAAACAGTTTATTTGAATATTCCATATCAAAGCCTACTCCATTATCCTTAACATAAAATACTATTTCATGATCTTCTTGCACAGAACCAATCTCGATTTTAGGGTCTTCCTTCTTAGTAGAATATTTAAAAGCATTTGATATCAGATTTACCAGCACTTGTTTGATCAATGCAATATCTCCTCTTGCTGAAGAGAGTTTCTTAACAACAACATTAGCGTTTGCTTTCATTTCAGAAAGTTCATCCAGTACAATACCTACGAGGTCTTTCATGTCAATGGTAACGATCTGAATATCTTTCATTCCAATTCTGGAAAGTGTAAGCAATTCGTCTATCAGGCTTCCCATCTTGTTTACATTTCTCCTCACGTTTCCAAGAAGACGCTGACCTTCTGAATCCACTTTATCCAGATAGCGGGTTAAAAAAATCGCGATAAAACCGTCAATACCTCTGAGTGGTGCACGCAAGTCATGTGATACAGAGTAGGAAAATGACTCAAGCTCAATGATTCGTTGTTCAAGTTCTTCATTCAATGTTTTGATTTTAACTTCCTGTTTTCGCTGTGCAGTAATATCACGAGCGGAAGCAAATGCACCGAGCACTTTTCCCCTTTCATCCCTATACACGGAAGCATTATACAATACATCGCGAAGGTTATGACGAATGGTGAGCGGAGAGTCGGCTACAAAACCTTTTGCAAATATTTGTTGGTAACCTTCACGCGCTTTTTCGGGCTCTGTAAAGTAATCTGAAAAATCCGTACCAATAAGTTTTTCACGCGGCACATCTGTAGCTTTTACTAACGCTTCGTTTACGTCTGTGATCTTTCCTTCAGGACTGATGGCCACCATAGGGTCCAAGCTTGCTTCAATAAGACTTCGGGTATAGGCCTGTTGTTTTTTTATTTCTTCTTCAGCTTGTTTACGATCAGTAATGTCACGGGCAGAAGCAAACACACCTTGCACTACACCATCTTCATCTTTAAATACCGTAGCATTATAAAGTACGTCAGTAATTTTACCCGAAGCATGCCGGATAGCTAATGGATAATTGCGTACAATTCCTTTATAAAAAGCTTGCTGATAAGCTTCATGTGCTTTATCCGGCTCTGTGAAGTAATCTGGAAAATGTGTGCCAATAAGCTTTTCTCTGGGTACACCTGTTACTTGTATTGTAGCTTCATTAACGTCCGTAATTTTTCCATCAGGTCCTTTTGTTATCTGCGGATCAAGACTTGTTTCAATAAGTGATCTGGTGTATGCCTGAATTTTACGAATTTTTTCTTCTGTCTCTTTCAACGCCGTAATATCACGAGCAGCGGCAACAGCACCTAATACGTTTCCCTTTTCATCACGATAGATAGATGCATTAAAAAGTACGGCAATAAGTTTTCCGTTTTTATTTCTAAGTGTAAGTGGATAGTCGGAAACGAATCCCTTAGCAAATACAAGTTTGTAACCATCGCGAGCTTTTTGAGGCTCAGTGAAGTAATCTGAAAAATCAGTGCCAATCAATTTCTCACGAGGAACACCGGTAGCATTTACAGATGCTTCGTTCACGTCTGTGATCTTTCCTTCGGGATTTACAGTTACAAGAGGGTCAAGCGATGCTTCAATCAAGCTTCGCGCATACTCTGACGTTCTTTTTAATTGTGTAATATCACGAGCAGTGGCTAACACACCAAGTACATTTCCAAGGTCATCTTTGTAGACAGTGGCATTGTATAATACTTCTGTTAGCTTTCCTTTTCTATTACGAATGGTGAGTGGATAATCTGCCACAAAGCCTTTGGCAAATACTTGCTGATAACCTTCTCGCGCTTTTTGTGGTTCTGTAAAGTAATCTGAAAAATCTGTTCCGATAAGTTTTTCTCTTGGAACACCTGTTGCCCGAACGGATGCTTCATTTACGTCCGTGATCTTCCCTTCTGGATTGATTGTCACCAATGGATCAAGAGATGCTTCAATCAGACTTCGTGCATATTTTGAAGTACGTTTTACCTGCGTTATATCACGAGCCGCGGCTAACACACCCAGTACATTCCCTAGTTCATCTTTATAAACTGAAGCGTTGTACAAAACGTCAGTCAGCTTTCCTTTTTTATCTCGAAGAGTAAGTGGATAATCTGCCACAAAGCCTTTGGCAAATACTTGTTGATAACCTTCCCGTGCTTTATCAGGCTCAGTAAAGTAATCAGAAAAGTCAGTACCAATAAGTTTTTCTCTCGGCACACCGGTAGCTCTTACCGAAGCTTCGTTAACGTCTGTAATTTTTCCGTCCGGGTTAATAGTTACTAATGGATCAAGTGCTGCTTCAATCAGACTTCGTGCATATTGAGAAGTTTGCTTCAGCTGAGTAATATCACGGGCTGCGGCTAATACACCGAGAACATTGCCCATGTCATCTTTATATACTGAAGCATTATATAAAACATCAGTTAATTTTCCTTTCTTGTCTCGCAGTGTAAGTGGATAGTCCGCAACGAAACCTGCAGCAAATACCTGTTTATATCCTTCACGCGCTTTTTGTGGTTCTGTAAAATAATCTGAAAAGTCTGTACCAATAAGTTTTTCTCTCGGTACGCCTGTAGCCTTGACAGAAGCTTCATTGACGTCTGTAATTTTTCCTTCCGGACTGATTGTTACTAATGGATCAAGTGCTGCCTCAATTAAACTTCTGGCATATTGGGAAGCGCGTTTCTGTGCTGTTACATCTCGTGCAGATGCAGAAACACCCAGCACCATATCTTTTTCATTTCTGTAAACCGAAGCATTATAAAGAACATCAGTAAACTTTCCTGTTTTATCACGAACTGTCAACGGATAATCTGATACAAATCCTTTTTCAAATACCTGCTTGTACCCCTCTCTTGCTTTTGTTGGTTCTGTGAAATAGTCAGAAAAATCTGTCCCTATTAATACTTCTCTCGATACTCCTGTGAGACGCACAAAGGCTTCATTAACGTCTGTTACCTTTCCTTCCGGACTGATTGTTACTAATGGATCAAGTGAGGCTTCAATAAGACTTCGTGTGTAGACCTGATTAAGTCTTAAATCATCGTCCTCGGTTTTCCATTCGCTAATGTCGCGAACAGAAACCCACAGGTGAGTTTTATCTTCAACCTCAAGTGGGCCAACATTAATATCGACTAAGAATATAGAACCATTCTTCTGGAGTCCTTTTATTTTTGCACTTGCATCAATCCTGTAACTTATCGGATTTGAAAAGAAGTCTTTATTCAACTGCAAAAGCTTCATTCTTATATCCGGTATTAACAATTCAAGATCTTTACCAATTATTTCCTTCCTTGCGTATCCAAATAATTTTTCAGAATGACGATTGATTAATGTTATGCGCCCCAAATTATCAACGATGATGGCAGGATCAGGAACTGATTCAAAAAAAGAATGTGAGTCCCTTCTTTTTCGTGTAGTGATGAATTCATCGCCAACTTGCAGAAGATCAGATGCGTATTTCTGTTTCATTCTTCTAAGCAGTTTTTAGTAATTTATAGATCAACCTGTAATTATTTACATTGGCAATCACAAGAACTGATTGAGTGAATTTACTAAAGAAAAAATCTGAAAGGAGATCAATTCCTTGAGTTGTTAAGAATAATCGCTTAAGGTTTTATTTGATATATAAACGGCTTGCAGGATTCTGAAAGTGTCATTTTTTTAACTACACGGAGTAGTTACTAACAGTACACTAACAGATAAAAAAACATAGGAGGATTTCGCTCCTCCTATGTCCATTTTAAAGCCACTATTAGACAAGTTTAGTGTTTTACTTAAGAATTATTTTCCCCTGATGTATAACCGTTCCCAGCTGGTGATTGACTTTAAGGAGATACGTTCCTCTTGGTCGTTCAGCAATATCCACTTGCTGAACTACATCATCATTAACCTCACTGGAAAATACTTTTTCACCAACAAGATTATATACTTCGATAACGGATTTTTTAGGAACGTTTTGCAGGTAAAAAATACCATTACCAGGATTTGGATAAACAGCTACCTCTTCTTTGGCGTTATCAATTGAACCACTTGATAAGTCTGAACGACCAGCTGAAAGATTAACTGTTACAGTAGCTGATGCCTCGCCGGTACATCCATTCAAATCTGTTCCGACTACGGAGTATGTTGTAGTTGTAAGTGGTAAAACTATTATTGACGAACCTGTCACGCCGGTATTCCACGTATAATTAGCAGCGCCATTTGCTGTAATCGTACTTGAAAGTCCGAGGGAAGTAAGAATACTTGGATTAGCCGACAACGTTACTACAGGTGATGGATTAACAAATACTGTTATACTCGCTGTATCTGAGAGTCCGGCAAATGTTGTTCCTGTTACAGAATAAGTAGTCGTCACCGATGGCCATACAACAATGCTGGCAGTTGTTTCTCCTGTACTCCACAGATATGATGATGCACCGTTAGCCGCAAGTGTTGCTGAACTTCCGGCACAAATTGTTGATGGATTCGCAATGCAAGTTACCGTTGGAACAGGCAATACAACAACTACAATTATATCTGCACTGCTTGAACAACCATTAGCATCAGTACCAATTACACTGTACGAACTGGTTATTGTTGGACTAACTGTAATGCTGGCTGATGTTTCACCTGTACTCCATAAGAAATTGGCAGCTCCACTTGCTGTAAGTATCGCAGACGCTCCCAGATTAATCTGAGGTGATGATGGTGAAATAACAACTACTGGTGCTGACACCGAAATTGAGACCGATGCTGTTGAAGAGCATCCTCCGGCATTTGTTCCAGTAACAGAAAAGGTTGATGTTACATCTGGTTTTACAGTAATAGATGAAGAAGTTTCACCCGTACTCCAAACATAACTTGAGGCTCCCGTCGCGGTAAGAGTTGCTTCCGAGCCAGAGCAAACCACTGATGACGATGCACTTATACTCACGTTTGAAGTGGCATTTACTGTGATTGTTTTTGAAGCTACGGCCGCACAACCACCCGCATTTGTTCCGGTAACAGTATAAGTAGATGTTGAAGCTGGACTCACTGTGATACTCGATGTTGTAGCGCCATTACTCCAAACATAACTGGTTGCTCCACTGGCAGTAAGGGTTGCTGATGCTCCCGCACAAATAGATGATGCCGATGCACTGATATTAACAGTTGGAATAGCATTTACGGTAATGGTTTTCGTGGCTACATCTGCACAGCCACTCGCATTCGTTCCGGTAACAGTGTACGTAGATGTTGAAGCAGGATTTACTGTGATACTCGATGTTGTAGCGCCATTACTCCAGACATAACTAGTCGCACCAGTAGCAGTAAGAGTTGCTGATGCTCCAGCACAAATAGATGAAGCTGATGCGCTAATGTTCACAGTTGGAATAGCATTTACGGTAATAGTTTTCGATGCGACATCAGCACAGCCACTCGCGTTAGTTCCAGTGACGGTATATGTAGATGTTGAAGCAGGACTTACAGTGATACTCGATGTTGTTGCGCCATTACTCCAAACATAACTCGTTGCTCCACTCGCAGTAAGGGTCGTCGATACTCCAGCACAAATAGATGATGCTGAGGCACTGATATTCACCGTTGGAACAGTGTTTACGGTAATGGTTTTCGAAGCTACATCAACGCAACCACTCGCATTCGTTCCAGTGACGGTATATGTAGATGTCGAAGCAGGACTTACAGTGATACTCGATGTTGTCGCTCCATTGCTCCAGACATAACTGGTCGCACCAGTAGCAGTAAGTGTCGTTGAAGTTCCAGCACAAATAGATGATGCCGATGCACTGATGTTCACTGTGGGAATAGCATTTACGGTAATGGTTTTCGTGGCTACATCTGCACAGCCACTCGCATTCGTTCCAGTAACAGTGTACGTAGATGTTGAAGCAGGATTTACCGTGATGCTCAATGTTGTCGCACCATTACTCCAGACATAACTAGTCGCGCCACTTGCAGTAAGTGTTGCTGATGCTCCTGCACAAATAGATGACGCTGAGGCATTGATATTCACCGTTGGAACAGTGTTTACGGTAATGGTTTTCGAAGCTACATCTGCACAGCCACTCGCATTCGTTCCGGTAACAGTATAAGTAGATGTCGATCCTGGACTTACAGTGATACTCGATGTTGTTGCGCCATTACTCCAAACATAACTCGTTGCTCCACTCGCAGTAAGGGTTGTTGTCGCTCCCGCACAAATAGACGATGCTGAGGCACTTATATTCACAGTCGGAATAGCATTTACCGTAATAGTTTTTGTGACTACATCAGCACAGCCACTCGCATTCGTTCCAGTGACGGTATATGTAGATGTTGAAGCAGGACTTACTGTGATACTTGATGTTGTCGCGCCGTTACTCCAAATATAACTGGTTGCTCCACTCGCAGTAAGGGTCGTCGATGCTCCCGCACAAATAGATGACGCTGAGGCATTGATATTCACCGTTGGAACAGTGTTTACGGTAATGGTTTTCGAAGCTACATCAACGCAACCACTCGCATTCGTTCCGGTAACAGTATAAGTAGATGTCGATCCTGGACTTACAGTGATACTCGATGTTGTGGCTCCATTACTCCAAATATAACTGGTTGCTCCACTCGCAGTAAGGGTCGTCGATGCTCCCGCACAAATAGATGATGCTGAGGCACTGATATTCACAGTTGGAATGGCATTTACGGTAATGGCTTTCGTGGCCACATCAGCACAGCCACTCGCGTTGGTTCCTGTAACAGTATATGTAGATGTCGACCCAGGGCTCACGGTGATGCTTGATGTTGTCGCGCCGTTACTCCAAACGTAACTGGTTGCACCACTTGCCGTAAGTGTCGTTGATGCTCCCGCACAAATAGATGATGCCGATGCA
>DATJHZ010000596.1:0-4968 GCA_035493595.1 Cyclobacteriaceae bacterium
TTAGTATAGAAAGACTGATTCATAGAGTCTCTCATCTTTCTATACTTCAAAACTTCGTCAGGATATTTTGTAGGCTCCTCTCTTCTGAAGTATGAAAAGAAACTTGTTCTGTTTGTATAGTATTCATATTTCTGCGATAAGACCTCATTCCTAATTGAATCAACATCATCTGTTAACTCACTTAGGTTACGCATGATACGATTGCCCTGAAACCATTTCTTGTCAGTGGTTTGCATTTGAAATGAAGAAAGATCAAATACCATCTGCGTTTTCTGAAATTTGGTACGACTCAGCGATTCATTATTTCCTCCCCTGCTTCTCTGTCCAGCCATTTCATGTTCACTGGTAGTTCCTTCATTGTAGTTGTATCCGTTAAAGAGTTCAAGTTTTAAGTAACGTTCATTTAATATAGTATACATCCGCCCAGAGTCAGCCACCGTTACTTGTTTGTTACCTTCATTTTTACGGTGATCATAAATAACAACACCTTTTAAGGCTGAGGCATCATCGTGAAATTTCTTGCTGATTTTTATACTGATGTCTGGAATGCCCATGTAAAAAGCACCTTCACGTAAATCAAGAGCTGGTTTCTTTTGCTTTATATCGTACAGCAGACTGTAGGCTTCAAGTGCAGCCTTTGGCACCAGGTTGTTGTTAATATAGAATGCTACACCGGTGAGGCCAACAACGAAGAAGAAAATAGGTTGCAAGGTTCTCAATAAGGAAATCCCTGCACTTTTAATGGCTGTTAATTCAAAGTGCTCTCCCAGGTTTCCGAATGTAATCAATGACGAAAGTAGAACTGCTAAAGGCAATGCTACGGGTGTCATGAACACAGCAAAGTAAAAGAGTAATTTACCTAGCACATCCCATCCCAAATCTTTTCCAACCAGGTCGTCAAAATACTTAAGCATGTGCTGCATCAGTAATATAAATACAACAACGAGGAACGTTAGTATAAATGGACCGATAAAAGAATTCAGTATGAGTTTGTCTATCTTCTTCATGCTTGGGAGTAAGGCTAAAACCCTTTCACCGGGTCAAATACCAGGCCAAAGATAACGATCATTGTCATTTTGAATAACAAACTTTATTACGATCATATTGATGAAGTGAAGAGTAAAGAATATTTACCCGCCAACGGTTTTTCGTAAGGCTTCAACGAGGCCTTCCCATAAATCATGGAGTTCTTTAAGATCATCGAAGTCGGAATAATCAAAAACTTTAAGATATACAGATTGGGTAAGGTCATTAAATTCAAGGCGGAGTTCAAAATAAGAAGGGTCTCTCTCATCCTCTTCTGTTTCAGGAAGAAATTCAAATCTCACAAAATGATTTGTACGATGGGCTACCTGCTTGGCTTTATGTTCTTCATTATCCCAGAGAAAAGTATGAACTTTGTTCTGGTTATTTATTTTCACGTCGTCTGCAAACCATTCGGCTAACCCGCTGGCTGACTGAATGTAGGGGTATAACATCTTTATCGATGCATGTACTTCATAGTCAGCGGTAAATAGTTTTTTTTTCGTCATGTGTGGTGAAAAAGCCATACAAAGAACTTTCGAATTGAATTTACCCTTTTTTTGAATAACACAAAATTAAAAATTCCTTTTGGTGAATGTCATCAATGTTTGTAAGTTTGCGCTCCCAAAAACGAATGGCGCGGTAGCTCAGGTGGTTAGAGCGTTGGATTCATAACCCAAAGGTCGGGGGTTCAACTCTCCCCCGCGCTACAAAAAAGAAGTCTTCTTCAGTAACATGAGGAAGACTTCTTCTTTTAACGATAGTGCAACAATTCTGAAACTATTCTTTAAGATTTAACTCTTAACAAGACGACGCACACTTACTCCTGTCGATGTCTTTACTTTTAAGAGATATATACCTTTTGGCAGCCCGTTACCGAATGTAATTGCTCCATCACTTATCTGATTATTTTTATAAACAACAGTACCATTAATATCTAAAAGCGTCACATCTAAAATCTCTTCTGAGCCTTTCGTTATCGAAAATGTATTAATAGAGGGATTAGGAAAAACCTTTAAAATTTCTTTGCTGTTATCATCAAATAATTCCTGCCTGGCTACACTGGCTCTCGCTATTGGCAGGGCACTCTCGGTACATTCACAATTCAAATTAAATTTCTGCACTCTGTCATTATAAGAATCAGAAACATATAAGAACCCATGAGAATCTAACATGGCACTACCGGGACGATTAAACTGATTAGCCGCACTACCACTTCCATTACCTCCCGCTACTGTGATGCCCGCAGTGGCGCCCTTCTCCCATTTTTGAATCCTGTCATTGATAATATCGGAGATATACATTGATCCATGCTTATCAACGTACACATACATAGGACCGCTTAGCTGATTCGCTGCATTGCCATTTCCATTACCACCAGCAACTACTACTCCCTCTGTAGCACCTGGCAACCATTTAACAACTCTGTCATTAAAATAATCTGTTATGTATAAAGCTCCTTTATTATCAACAAACACACTGGTTGGTGCTGCCAGTTGATTTAGTGCATCGCCATAACCGTTACCTCCCGCTACTACAATTCCGTTGGTAACACCTTTAGGATATTTCAACACCCGGTTATTACCATAATCTGTTGCATATACGTCACCTCTGTGAACCCAAACGCTACGCGTTAGATCCATTTCAGGTTCGATCCCTCCTACAATAGTCCATTGGTTTTTCTTAAAAGAAAATTTCAAAACACGGCTTGCAAAGTAATCGCCGATGTAGAGATCACCTTTCTTATCAACGAAAGCAGTCGTTGGAAAATCCGGATAGTTATCGAGACCTTCACCTATGGTTATACCTTCGGTAGCACCCGGAGTCCATTTTTGAGTACGATAATTCTGAGGGTCTGTAACCCACACATTTCCTTTATCATCTACGAATGCTCCGTTTGGAATATTTAATTGGTTCGGTGCATCGCCTCTTCCATTTCCTCCTGCAACTGTAATTCCATTTCGTGTTGATCCACCGCTGTTCAAATCAAAACGTTGAATCCGATCATTTTCATGATCTGCAACATAGAGAAATCCATTTGCATCCACTATTGAACCGTATGGCGAATTGAGTTGATTAGCTGCTGAACCTGCACCGTTACCACCGGCGATAGTAAAGCCGCATGTACTTCCATACTCCCATTTTTGAATTCGGCTATTATAATTATCTGTTATATAAACATTGCCTTGTTGATCAACATGTGCATCAATGGGATGATTTATTTGATTCTCTTCATCACCTTCACCATTACCACCTGCTACAATAATGCCTTCTGTTGCACCGGGATTCCATTTCATAATCCGTGCATTTCCCTGATCAGTAACGTACACCACACCATTTCTTACAAATACGCCTGTGGGATTAGCAAGTTGATTCAACGCGTCTCCATAGTCGTTACCACCAGCAACAACAACACCCGTTGTACTACCGGGCGAATACTTTAACACCCGGTTATTTCCATAGTCGGTTGCATAAACATTAGCGTGAACATCAACCCAAACACCACGTGTTAAATCCATCTCTCCACTTTTTCCCGCTACGATTGTCCATTTATTTTTTGTGAAAGAATATTTCACAACACGACCGTTGAAATAATCGGCCACATATACGTTACCTTCATTGTCAACAAATACGTTGACGGGAAAATCTGGCGCATTGGGCAAACCTGCACCAATGGCTATACCAGCAGTAGCGCCAGGCGTCCATTTCTGTACTCTGAAATTGTGAGTGTCGGCAACCCAAACATTACCATATTTATCTACGAATATTCCGTTAGGCTGTGCAAGCTGATTTGCTGCGTTGCCACGCCCGTTGCCTCCTGCAACTGTAACGCCCATGCGAGTACTTGGGGTACCTGGTACAAATCCGAGAGCTATAAAAGCCTGGCAACTAAAAACGCAAACTACAAGACTGAAAACCATCAGCCTGATGAAAGGGCGATCTTTTTTCTTCATAGCATTTATAATTTAGGTGGGAAATTACGGACAGAGTTTTACAAGCAAGAAGTTGGGTAGCGAATAACAGAATTTACAATCCTCAATCAGCGCAAATCAAAAAAAGTGAATTGAAGCTTCCTGTCAATTAGCAAAGCGTTTACTTGAATTTTTGCCTTGAGAAAAAGATACTTTGAAATGTAATGTGGGAGGCTGTTCCAGAAAAGATTAAGATGAGGGTATTCTTTTTTCGCATGACTTTATAATTTAAAGAAAGCCATGTGAAGTTATAACTATTCAATAGATAGTCAATATAATTTCAAACTCATGATCTAACGGCCCAAATTTTATAAGAAATGTTATTATTGGGTCTTCGAATTGAATCCGCTTCATTATTATAGCTTAATTTTGGTTTTTACTGTTCGCTATCGTTAACCAAACTTACTATGAAATTACACCTGAGTATCTTTTTCATTCTTGTATTAACAGCATGCAATTCCAATAAAATGAAAAGGGAAGAAATACCAGGAGTATACCTGTATAGTGAAGGTGGCTATAAGCTCGAACTAAGGGAAGATGGAACATATCATCATTCGTATACAGCGGCTCACGGAAATGTGATTGAGAAAACAGGAACGTGGGAACTTCACTCCTTTGGCAGAGAAATATTATTTAAAGATTTTTCATTCCTTACGAGCTCTACAGCTCCTGCCGATTGGAATTCGAAACTACGTGTTGAGGGTAATAAAATCGATCTGATGTATGATTGGAAGGATGATATTTATTACAGACGCACAATAAAAAAGTAATGGATTATTATTAAAACAAAAAGAGACAGGTTCTCTGTCTCTTTTCAGTATCTAAAGTTCAAAATAGAATCAACTCTTGATCTCAATAATTTCTCGCATAGATCACAACATCCTTCATCATTGTTTTCGCGAATGCAAATGAAAGACTTTTGTCAACAAAAGATTTGTCTGGTTGCGTAACAAAGAAAGACGCAGCATTCGGC
>DATJHZ010000597.1:0-6065 GCA_035493595.1 Cyclobacteriaceae bacterium
AAAAAGCACTACCGGAGAATATTACTTTGGTGGCACAAATGGACTAAATATTTTTCGTCCTGAAAAAGTAGTAGAAGACTATAGTAAGCCCAACATTGTATTTACCAAACTTAATCTGTTTCATAACCTGGTTAAAATTAATGACAAGTCTGGATTGCTAACAAAGAGTATTGCGAAGTCAAAAAGTATAACGCTGCAACCAAATCAAAATGTTTTTTCTGTCGAGTTCGCATGTCTGGAGTATAAATTCCCTAAGAAAAACAAATATCAATATTACCTGGAAGGTTTTGATAATGATTGGAATGAAGCCAATGACAGCAGAACAGCTACCTACACAAACCTCCCTCCTGGAGAATATACGCTAAAAGTAAAAGCTTCTAACGCCAATGGATATTGGAATGAGAACGCTGCCAGCATACAGATTATCGTTAAACCGAGATGGTATCAAAGGCTAGACGCCAGACTGGCATTTGTTTTTTTATTACTTGCTGTAACCTTTGCGCTGGTTTACGTCAGAACTAAATTTCTGATGAGGGAGAAAAATAAACTGGAACTTAAAGTAATAGCTCGTACCAAATTAATTGAGACTCAAAAAGAAGAAATACGAGATAAGAACGAAAAGCTTGAGCATGCTTATGAAGAAGTAAATACAGTAAATGAAGAACTTCAGCGTGTTAATACAAATCTTGAAAAGCTGGTTGAAGACAGAACTGAAGAATTAAGATTTACCATTAAGAAGCTTGTTGAAACTGATGAGGGCCTTAGTACATTTCTGTATCGTTCAAGTCATGACTTAAGAGGTCCTATTGCTTCGTTGCTGGGTTTGGCACGCCTGGCTAAAGTGCAAAGTAATCCAGAAGAACTGGTGTACTACTTTGGTAATATTGAGAAAGTAGCAACAAGAATGCTACGTCTTCTTAACAGACTAAACGACACCGGCGCTCTTTTTCGGGCTAAACGCCAGATGGAGGTTATTGATGTGAATGACTTTATTCAATCCATTAAAGCAAAACTTAAGATTGCGAATGCAGAAGATTTAGTAAGAATAGAGTTTGAAAATCAGGTGGGGCAATCGCTCATGTGCGATTCAACCTTACTCAATCACATCATTTTGAACCTGATGGAAAACAGCATTATTTTCAGAGGCGCGAATCATCCTTTTGCTACGTGTGTGCTGCGTACAGTAGATCACCAACTTGTTGTACAAGTGACAGACAATGGAACAGGGATCTCTGAAGAAGTAAGAGATCGGATATTTGAGATGTTCTATCGTGGCTCAGAAAAATCAGTGGGCAATGGATTGGGATTATTCTTAGTTAAAAAATCTCTCGAAATACTGGAGGGAACTATTGAAATTACCAGCGAGCCAAATTCAGTTACTATTGTTAAAGTTTGGATACCGTTGAATCATGTTGAGTCTTGAAATATTTGTCAATAATCAAGAGGCTAAACGTGAAGAAGAATTGGGTAAGTTAGACGTTGTCATTTTATTACACATGCTATGAGATTACTACTACCATTGCGCTATGTTGGGATTTACTTTTCGATGGCGATTTCTATTCTATCGTTCGTCGATGCCTATGGCCAGGCGCCGTTTCCTCGGGCACGCCTGAAGTGGTCTTCCGATTTAACTATTTATGGAACCGTGATGTCTGAGGCCATTGACTCAACGAGCGACATTTATATGGTAGGAACTACACCCGGCAGCGCATTGATAAAAATGGGCGATGATACATCGTACAATGGAGGGGAAAGCGATGGTATGTTGGTTAAATTTTCGAAGGACGGAACATTAAAATGGGGAACATATATTGGAGGCAGTAATCTGGATCGGTCTACATCGGTGGCAATAGATAACAAAGACCTCACCGTTGTTGTTGCTGGGATCACGAAGAGTGCTTCAGGAATTGCTACTGACGCAACAACGCGAAAAGGAATTTTTGTTGCAAAATATACTCACGATGGCACGAAACTATGGGGAACTAATTTTGGAGGAAGTAAGGGAATAGATTGGATTCAAGGGGTTAACGTTGATTGGGTGTACAACGTGGTCGTGGATGGCAACAGCAATATCTACATCACCGGAAGAACGGAGAGTACCGACTTACCAAAAACAATACCCGGAAATAGTTTCAATGGTTACAATGATGCCTTTCTTGCTAAGTTCTCGCCCGATGGAGTATTGGAATGGTCTCGTTACTTTGGTGGTGTGGTTGGAGAAAGAGGCAATACATTGGCCATCGATAAGAATAGTAACGTTTGGATGGCGGGCATTACGTCAAGCTCCGATGGCATCGCATTGAATGGCCTGGACAATCCCGATCCTGATTATAATACTTGTGGGTTTATTGCTCAGTTCTCTCCCTCCGGAGAACAATTATGGGGAACGTTTTATGGCGACACACATTATCTCTGGAATACTACAGAATTTACCGGCATCGCATTCGACAGCAAGGGAGATCTTGTAGCGACTGGATATACAACGGCCACCAGTAACATTGCTTACAACGGCTACGATGAAACATTAGCGGGATACTACGACATGTTCATTCTCAAACTAAGCAGCAATAAAGAAAAAATGTGGGCTACCTATATCGGAGGTGAAGAAGAGGATCAGGCACACGGCTTGGCCATAGACTCGTATGATAATATTTTTATAAATGGCGCTACGAATAATGATAGCCTTTCGTATGCCGGTTTTTTGGATGAATTTCCTGGCAATGGTTTTCAAACAGTTCATCTGATAGCAAAATACTCTGCTGCTGGTGAACCGATGTGGTCCTCATATTACGACAATATGATTTATAGCCAGTTTGGTAGTTGGGGAAATACAATTCTGTTATCTGATAGTGCCCTGTTTATTGCCGGACGTGATTTCATTTCCATTGAAGATCTTAATCCTTCGAACATCAAACCTGATATAACGAGCGTTACGTATGGATCAGCGTTGGGCGACTCCACGCTTGTGATCACCGGAACGGGCTTTGGATCTTCTGTGGAAACAAACATAGTTGCTTTCAATGACACTACTACACTTACTATTCTAGCCGCTACTACCACTGAGCTTATCTGCGCTGTTGACAGCATACAAACCAAGGGTGCAGTTACCGTAACTTCAATTGGAGGAAGTGATTCATTTGAATTTGAGTTGCTGGTTACTTCAGCCAGCGATGTTCAAATTGAAAAAACTTATCTTTATCCTAATCCTTCACAAGGAAGATTCAGAATTGGCAATTTCACTAACGCCATTTCAGCCATTACAATACTCGATACAACCGGCAAACCTATATACCACCAAACGGTAAGTGAATCAAATCACGATAGAGAAATTACGGTAGATACAAAGCCTGGATTGTACTTTGTTGAACTGACCTATCATAACCGAAAGGAAATAATTAAGTGGGTAGCGTATTAATGAAGCTTGTCTGTTACTTGCAACACGATCAAATGAGGCGCAATAAACTAAGCAAATGATGACAGATATAAGCGAATATAGCTTGACAGCGAAACGAATGATTGGTCGAAATATCAAACTTTTTTTTAAAAAGAGTAATGAAAAAAGTCCGACCAAAGTATTAGCGTTAACAAATGTTGCTGCTTTTATCGACAATTGGTCTGACCAAAATTTAGTCAGTCTTTACATCCGTGCCGCAGGCAGTTATGGCACTGACATGGCTATGCAGCTCAAAAGACCTGAAGTTGAAAATTTCAAGGAGGTTTTTATTTACACGGACAAAGCATCAATGAATGCGGTTTTTAGGTCGTTATCAGAAAGTGCTGTTTGGCGTGACTTTGATAATGCAGTATTAGGCGACACGAACTATTAACCAGGAACAACTCGATCAGTAAACAAGTGACAATTACTGCAGATAACAATCCCCAGCTTTGTTGGTGTTCTTCACAAACAAACGTACATAAACTGGATAATCGATGGTAAGTAAAAACTAAAACGTGTATTACAGATGCATAAGAATGAGTTTTTTATTCATTGCGATGGATGAAAAGGTGCGTTTTACATAATGGTGAGCGGAAACTAGATTACATTCACAATAATCCAGTAACAGCCAGTTTTGTTGAAGAGCCGTGGGAATATTGGTACAGCAGCGCGCGAGATTATAATGGAAAGAAGGGGTTAATTAGTTTGCAATTTTTAGTGTAAGCTGAAAGCTTACGACATTATAACCACAAGTTACGCTGCGCTAAACTTGCGGTAGCAGGGGCAGAAGGCTTCGTCTGCTTTTCCTTTTATTAGGTATATTGGTGTACCTAAAAACCATCTCAGTTCATGAAATTTGCTTTCTTCCTTTTCCTACTAATACTTAATGGCACTTTTGCAAACTGTCAATATGTAACTCATTTTCATGATACGATAAATATTTATAATAATCCCGATGGAATAGACAATCGCAACACCTACATTGAAGATTGTCGGATGACTGGTGTTAATCAATTCGGAAAGGGGCTATTAGAAATTAAGCTTACTCGAATAGACACGCTAAAAGCTATCTATTCAAACGTATCACAGATGACTAATGATACAGTTCTAAATGCAACGTTTCAACGGTGTAGATTTGGTGATCCTCTTCAAAAAGAACTCCGCTCATTTGAGCACTGTAGATTTGGACATACAGAGTTTTGGGCTTGTGAATTTGATTCCTTTATTCTTAATGGTAGCTCTTTTAAATCGCTATCCATTTCTAGTTGTTCATTTACTAACGATTCCAATTTGGGTGGTTTAATATGGACAGATACTCTAGTACTTATGCTTAATGATCTTTCCAAGCTAAAGAATAATCTAGTATTATCAGTAGATTCGGGAATGACTAATGTTTGCTTTATAAATACTGATATTGATAAAATTGATTTAACTTATGAAAACCTACATTTATTTTTTCCCGAATGGTATTCTTTTGAATATAAGGTAGTGACGTATCAGGAGTTACTAAACAAATTTAAAACCAATGGACAGTTTCAAAGTTATGAAAAGCTAGATAAGGAATTTCGAGAGTGTAAATATCTAAAAGCATATAATGATAATCCAAAATGGTATAATACTTATGGATTTGTTTTAAACTGGATTGATAGTTTTTGGTGGGATTATGGATACAATAAATTTCAAGTTATTCGAAATGCAATCGGCTTAAATCTGCTTTTCTTTATTATTAACCTTGGTTTATTTAAAATACTATTATCAGATGGCTATCGAATAGAAAAATTTGCAACAAAAAACAAAGAGATAAATAAGAAATACAAAGGCAATGAATTGAAAAAAAAGCTAAGTAAGATTCCTTATATTTTCCTTTATACGAGTTATATTTTTTGGGGTTGGAAATTAGACTTGAACATTATCAGTATAAATAGATTAGGAATATTTTTATACGTTTTAATACAGTACCTAGCCGGAATAATTTGCTTGGGTTACATTGCCAACTTTATAATAACTACACGGCCACTTATTTTTTAATACTGAAGATTACTTATTATAAATTTTACAAACCTGATCCCACGCCTTTGTTGGTATTCTTTACCAACAAATGTAAATAACTTGGATAGCCAATGTTAAGTAAAAACTAAAAAAGCTAAGTTCAAAATGGCAATAATAATTGGATCAAGCGAGTGTTCTCTGTGCAGCAAAGTTATTTAGTTGGAGTTTATTCTCAATTATTTCCTGCACTCGTGCGGAACTTAGAGGCTGTGTAAAAACAAAGGCATCATGACACGCCTGTACGCAACTAAGTTTATCTTTTTTCAAATTCATGTTTTTTATCATCCCAAATATAAATCTCAGGTTTACAATATGGGCAATCTAAATAATAATCTGGCTTTGGATGGAACACATCCGTTCCAGTGTGATTTGTAGGATTAACCACTAGCATCCTACTATCCTTTTGAAATTCATAACCAAGTGCAGCACCCGGTCCATCATAAATTCTACCTGAAACCAAATCTACTATAACACACATTTGGCATGGAGACCCACAACCCCAATCAGTGAGATAATAGTGCCCTGCAAAATTAGCCTTGCCAGATTTATAGGTCTCTCTAATCCTGGTTATAAACATTTT
>DATJHZ010000598.1:0-7405 GCA_035493595.1 Cyclobacteriaceae bacterium
TCATCCATACCAGCCTGAATACATTCTTCCCTGTCGCCCTCCATAGCATTAGCAGTCATAGCTATGATAACTGGACGTTCACCTGCTGTTATTCGTATTCGCCTTGTGGCTTCCATGCCATCCATCTCAGGCATTTGTACGTCCATTAAAACTATTTCATAAAACTGCTGCTTTAATTTTTCAATGGCTTCTAAACCATTTTGAGCAATGTCAATTTTTTTATACCCTAACTTGTTCAGAACACGAACAGCCAGCTTCTGATTTACAAGATTATCTTCAGCAATCAGAATTCGAAGTGGGAATTTTTCAGCAAAGTCTTCGGATAGTATCTGCTTCGACTTCTGTGGCTCTACTGTGATGGGAGCTCTATCCAGTCTAAGTGCTGAATGAATAATAATGCACAACTGCTGTTGCTTAACCGGTTTGTTTACTACGGCAACGAACAAATCAGGATGCTTCTTTTTACTTTCGTCACCAACAGAACTGAGCAATATAATTGGGAGTTGTGCACGAATTGCTTTGATCTGTTGTGATAGTTGTATGCCATCCATATCTGGCATCTGCATATCGGTAATCACCAGATCAAATTCTTCCTGACGTGCGAGTATCTCCATGGCATGCTTTCCTGACGTTGCCAGTGTAGGTAATAACTTCCATTGTTCAAGCTGTGTTTTTAGTATAGTGAGGTTAGTTGCATTATCATCTATCACCAATACTTTCTTACCGTCATTTCCAACTGTATTGTAATGCACATATTGAAGAATGGATTTCTGACTTGCCAAACTCTTTATGGTAAAGCTAAAGGTAGTGCCTGCGCCTTGCTGACTTTCTACTGTAATTGAACCACCCATTAACTCAACGAGCCTCTTACTAATTACCAGACCTAGTCCTGTGCCACCATATTTGCGAGTGGTGGAAGAATCTACTTGCGAGAATGATTTGAACAGTCGTGAAATTTTATCTTCGGGTATGCCAATACCGGTATCATGAATATGGAAAACTAATTCCAGTTGATTGCTCTGTAAACTCAATAAATCTACTTTCAGAAAAATTTCTCCATGTTGAGTAAATTTGAGTGCATTGCTGATCAGGTTAAGTAAT
Source organism: Cyclobacteriaceae bacterium (assembly GCA_035493595.1). Lineage (GTDB taxonomy): Bacteria > Bacteroidota > Bacteroidia > Cytophagales > Cyclobacteriaceae > DATCRE01. The sequence goes on from DATJHZ010000598.1 coordinate 1,102, forward strand.
ATCTGACGCAACCTATGACTATCGCCTTCTATCTGTGCAGGAATCTGATAGTCGATCTGGTATATCAGATCTAAACCTTTTTGTGCTGCTTTAACACCGAAGACATCCATCACTTCTTCTATACATTGTCGTAAGTCGAAAGCATGATGATCGAGATCAAGATTGCCCGATTCTATTTTCGAAAAATCGAGTATGTCATTAATAACAGTAAGCAGAGCTTCTCCGCTTCCTATAATGGTATCTGTGTATTCACTTTGTTCGGCAGTAAGCGAAGTTTCTGCTAACAGTGAGGCCATGCCCAGTACACCATTCATAGGTGTTCTTATTTCGTGGCTCATGGTGGCCAGAAAAATGCTCTTGGCGCGATTTGCCTGCTCGGCTTCCTGTCGGGCTTTTTCTGCTTCTTCGCGTTGTATTATAATTTCTTCCTTCTGTCGCTGAAGTTCTTCATTTAGTGTTTGAAGATATTCGGTTTGAGCCTGCTGTTCTTCGTTAAGGGATTGCATATTTTCAGCCTGAGCTTCCAACGTGTCTTTCTGTGCAATAACCTCAGCGGTTTGCTGTCTTACTTGTTCCTCCAGGGTTGCTTTCTGTGATTTGATAGCATTTACTCTGATTCTAAAGACTCCATAAATCGATCCGGCAATGAATAGTATGACAAAAGTTTTAAATCCCCAGGTTGCCCAAAAGGGTGGGGTAATAATAATTTTAATAGAGGTGCCTTCTTCGTTCCAGATACCATCATTGTTACTGGCTTTTACGCGAAAGGTATATTCTCCCGGATCAAGATTTGTGTAGGTAGCTTTTCGCTGTTTGCCAATATAATTCCACCCTTTATCAAAGCCTTCCAGCATGGATGCATATTGATTTTTTTCAGGCAGTGTATAATTAAGGGCGGAAAATTCAAATGAAAAAACTGACTGTGTATATGATAGTCTTATTTCTTTTGATTCACTAATAGGTTTTTGTAGAAGAGCATCCTTATCGCCAAGCTCAACAGGTTTATTGAATACTTGAAAATCAGTAATCCAAACTGGCGGAATAAAAGTATTATCGCGTATGCTATCAGGATGAAATACATTAAAGCCATTAACACCACCGTAGTACATTTCTCCATCTGATGTTTTGTACCAGGCATTAGATTTAAATGAATTATCCTGAAGTCCATCACTTACATCATAATTGCGACAAGTTTTTGTAACCGGATTGAATCGCGAAAGTCCTTTGTTAGAACTGAACCAAAGATTGCCATGGTTATCCTCCTGAATACCGTAGATAGCATTATTAGCCAGTCCGTCTTTTTCGGTATATGCCGTAAAGGTGTTAACTTTTCTATTAAAAAGGTTTAAGCCGCCATCTGTACCCAGCCAGAGATTGCCATGGCGATCTTCCAATATAGAACGAACGGCATTATGACTCAGACTTTGTTTATTATTCGGATCATTTCGATAGTGAGTAAATTGTTTTTTCTTTCGATCGAATAAATCCAATCCATTATCTGTTCCAATCCACAGATTTCCTTCTTTGTCTTCAGCCATAGAATAAATAGCACCGCTACTAATACTTTTATTGTCAATAGGATTGTGTCTATACCGGGAAAGACTTTTTTCCTTCATATCATAAAAGCAAATACCACCATTATCAAACGTACCTAACCACAAATTGCCTTCATGATCTTTTAATGCAATACTTACACTTGTATTGGCAAAATCTGGTGAGTTTTCGAACAGATGGGTGAATAGATTTTTTTTCCTGTCAAAAAAATCGAAGCCTACGCGATGATAGCCAAGCCCGATAATCTCCTTGTTAATATCTACAGCAGTAATAATAAAGTCGGTGCTGATCGAATTATTATTCTGATTATTGTGTCTGTATTCCGTAAAGGTTTGATTTTTTCGATCCAGTCTATTCAATCCGCCTCCATCAGTACCGAGCCAGATGTTATCCATGCCATCGCCGGTAATAGATAAAACAAGATTGTTGCTCAGGCTATTGTTGTTAAAAGGAGTTTGCTTGTAATGCGTGAATTTATCTCCTAATCGAGACAGAAAATTAACACCTCCAGACCAGGTGCCAATCCATATATTTCCTATATCATCTTTGTAAAGACTATGAATGGAATTATTACTCAGGCTGTTGTTGTCAGTGGCATCATATTGACATGTAGTAAAAATATTTTTTTTATAATCAAAGATGCTGATACCTCCATTCTCGGTACCAATCCAAAGCTTGCCATCATTACCTTCGGCAAAGGAGAGGATATCATTGTGTGCTATGCTATTCGGGTTAGTTGGGTCATGCTGAAAATTGATAAAGGAATTTTTCTTTCGGTTGAACAAAGCAATACCACCTCCTTGTGTACCTATCCAGATGTTTCCCTTGCTGTCTTTAAAAACAGCCTTGATCCAATTTACACTAATACTGTTGGAATTATTGGCTTCATGATGGTAGATAACAAAGTGTTGTGTTTGAGAATTAAACCGGCTCAGTCCTTCTTGTGTAGCTATCCATAAGTCACCCTCATCATCCTCCGTCATTCGATAAATAAAATTGTGACTCAAACTAGTAATGGCATTCTCAGCGTAATAGTAAAGCTTAGAAGTATTCTTAGCTGGATTGAATAAGAAAAGCCCTTTTGTTGTGCAAAGCCATATCCGATTCTTGCTATCCTGAAAAATATCCCGTACCGATACTATGGCATTACCAGGCTTATGGTGAGTGAATGTTTCTTTCTCACGATCAAATAAGTCCAGTCCATTATCAGTAGCTACCCATAAGTTACCAGCCTTGTCTTCAAATACATCACGTACCATGTTATGGCTTATGCTTGTAATTTTTTCCGGATCGTGCTTGTACGCGGTGAAACGATAACCATCATACTTGTTGAGACCTTCACCGGTGGCAAACCACATAAAACCTTTGTGATCTTTCAAGGATGCGTTCACCAATCCATGAGAAAGTCCTTCGTTAGTAGTTAATCGTTTAAATTTCAGATGTTGATTTTGAGAGTGTGCAAGCATGAATTCACTCAATAGCAATACTATTAATAGATATAGCCGAACATTCTTAAAGAATTTATCTTTAGTCAAAAGCATTGCTTATTCAGATTACACTTAAAATTGACATCACAAAATTGTACCTATTGACAACGGAATTTGTCAGGGTAATCCTGATTTAATAAAATCAGGAAAATAGAAGATGTGCCTGGTAAGCACGCAATAGTTTAAAACCATGTGCCAAACCAATCGTGTGAAAGTATGGAGACACGTGATTATGTAAAGTTTTATGCCAGAATGCTATTGGCAGAATTCCGTCTTGGATGTCGTAAATAAGACCATTTCTCCCATGAAATTCTGGCTTTAGGATGGTTTGTTTTTAAAGTAGGTAACGAGATTTTGAAAGTAGTGCCTTTGTCAGATTCAGAATTTACAAGGATGGTGCCATGAAGTTTCTGTATTGTCTCCCTTACAATGTAGAGTCCTAAACCAGAGCCCTGGCTTGTGGAATGGGCACGATAGAACATATCAAAAATGTTATCAATATGTTCTGCAGGAATTCCTATGCCATTATCAGCAACAGAAATATCACAGTGAGATTTTTGTGCGGAAATGGAAATTTCTACAACTGGTTCAGCAGCGTTTGGATTCCGATATTTAATTGAATTTGAAATAAGATTGCTCATGATGATTTTTATTCTCCTTGAATCAGAATAGAAGGCATGAGATGCATTGATAATCACATTCCATTTTATTTCATTAAACCCTATCATGAACTGATGCGTCTTAACGCTCTCGTCTATCAGACTATGAAAATCTATTTGTTCAATGATTTTCTTGGCACGTGAGTTACTTGAGAAATCAATGATGTCACGAATTAATTTATCGAGAAGTTTAACGCAGTCTTCTATTTTTACAATGTAACTATGAGCAAGCCCTGGATCTTCTCTCCTGGCAAGAGCAATAAGACCCATCATGGATGACAGGGGAGAACGAAGATCGTGTGAAGCGCTGTAAACAAAGCGATCAAGCTCACCATTAACTTTTCGCAGTTCAAAATTTGCATTTTCAATAAACCTCACTCTCCATTTGTAAATGAGAAAGAGTATCAATGCTCCCAGTAGTATCATCAGCACCATGAACCACCATGTCTGGTAAGCGTAAGGAGAAACTGTAAAGGTTATAGAGGCCGGTATTTTTGTCCAGCTGTTTCCGTTTATTGAAGCAATAACTTGAAAGGTATATGTTCCAGGATCAAGATTGGTATATTCTATCTGGTGATTTGCTCCGGCACTTACCCAGAAACGATCTACTTTATCAAGTTTGTATTTGTATTGAATATGTGCGTGCGCTGCTACTTCCGGTGTTGTAAAATTTAAAGTATAACGACTATTTCCCGGCTTAATGATGATTTTCGAATCAGGTGAAAAAGTTATTTTATCTGTCTTCAGAGATTTGATATAAACAGGCGGTATACTTTCATCAACTATTATTCTGTCGGGATTTATGACGGTGATCCCGTTCGGAGCAGGAATCCAGATACCTTCTGAGGTAAGAAGAGACTTTGTTGCTGATATTTCTTTACTGAGAATACCATCATCAACTTCAAATAATTTTACATCTACAGACGATGTTTTACCTGCCATGTATTGCAGCACATGAGATCTCTGCATACTAATAACACCAGCGTTGCTCGTTACCCAGATGTTTCCCTTTTTGTCTTCAATCCAATCATAGAACGATGCGCCAGGTAACGGAGTCTTTAATTGAATATCTTTAAAAGCTTTACCATCAAAATTGTACAACCCAAAATTTGTGGTAAGCCAAAGCTGCTTCCGCTGATCTTTATGGATGTTGTAAATCAAAACATCTTTATCATTGGACATTATATGCCAGGTTTCAATTTTTCCTTCATTATTTAAAATACTCAGGCCACCTCCATTTGTACCAATGTAGAGTGTGCCATTATCATCAGTAATGATTGATTTTATGAAATTTGAATGAAGCCCATTGATTGTATTATACACATCAGTGCATTGACCGTTTTGAAATTTTACCAGACCTTTTGATTGAGTAGCAAACCACATAGCGCCGGATGAATCTTCTATAATTCTGGAGATGTCATTAGATGGTAGTCCGTCTGCAGTTGTTAGCCAAGCCTCTTTTCCATCAGGTGAAATTTTTAAAATTCCATGTCGAGTACCAATCCAGATGTTGCTTTTGCTATCTGTTACGATATCGTTAATGATGGTGCCTTTAAGATTTTTTTTGATAGGTAGTTGCTTAAATTCTCCATTCTCCTGTTTTATCAACTCTCCATTTTCAGATGCTATGATAATGGATTGCTCTGGCCCATACCCAATTCTGGAAACAGTCTTTAGGGGAAGGTTTTGTACTGATCGATAATTGGTGATGCCACGGTCTATGATTTGTATCAATCCATTTCTTGTAGTGCTGAGCCAGTAGTTACCTTCTTCATCTATTGAGACATCGGTGATCTGAGAGTAAGGGAAATCATTTTCATCGCTGGTTGTTTCAATTTTATTTTCAGGCAAGAAAATTCTTGTCAGTCCGATGTCAGTTCCTATCCATGCTCGTTGTTGTGGATCAATCGTAATGCAATTGATCTGAATATCGTCCATAGAAGCAAAGGATGTAACATTGTTATTCGAGATAACATTTAATCCACTGGAGGTTCCAACAAGTATATCACCATGAGGAGTTACTGCCAGCGCATTAACAAAGTTGCTTTTCAATCCATCTGAAGTGGTGAATTGCTGTAGTGACTTTCCATCATATTTTATAAGTCCATTACCGTCAGTAGCAACCCAGATGTTATTCTTTTTGTCATTAACAATATCGAGAATGGTAAAGTCTTGCATTAAAGAGTCACCAACGGACTGCACGATGTCATTTTTAACAAGATATAATCCTTCGTTTGTTGTTCCGACCCACACAGTGTTTTCATTTACGATTAACAGGCAGTGAACAGATTGAAGTTTTTTATTGGCAATTGAGGGAAACGACTTAAAGGTATTGTCCTTAAATTGAATTATTCCATTAGACTGAGATGTAAACCAAAGTGTGCCCTGGGCATCTTCATAGGATTTTTCAAATGCACCTGTTTTTAAAATGGGAGTATTATTTTGATTAAAGACATCTACATCATTACCATCAAACCGCATAAGGCCATGGTAAGATGTAATCCACAAAAAACCTGATTTTGTCTGAACGGAAGAAGTAATCTCGTTTGAAATCAACCCGTTTTTACTTGACCATTGTTTTGTAAAAAGAGTGGGGATTGGTGG
>DATJHZ010000599.1:0-6612 GCA_035493595.1 Cyclobacteriaceae bacterium
GTTACTTTGCGCTCTTTGCGTCCTTGCGGTAAAAATTAAGTGTGCTGTAAATCCTACTCACCGCAGAGACGCAAAGAGCGCAAAGTAACGCAAAGAGTTTAGTGCGGCTTATTTTCCTAGCGAAACCTTGCAACCCTGGCGTCCTTGTGGTAAAAATTAAGTGTGCTGTAAATCTCATTCACCGCAGAGACGCAAAGAGCGCAAAGTAACGCAAAGAGTTTAGTGTGACTTATATTCCTAGCGAAACCTTGCGACCCTGGCGTCCTTGTGGTAAAAATTAAGTGTGCTGTAAATCACACTCACCGCAGAGACGCAAAGAGCACAAAGTAACGCAAAGAGTTTAGTGTGACTTATATTCCTAGCGAAACCTTGCGACCCTGGCGTCCTTGCGGTAAAAATTAAGTGTGCTGTAAATCCCATTCACCGCAGAGACGCAAAGAGCGCAAAGTAACGCAAAGAGTTTAGTGTGACTTATATTCCTAGCGAAACCTTTTTTGCCAGGAAGAAAGCATGTGGACTTAATAAGCTTAAAGCAACTCCTCGAAAGCTCTAAAATAATCGTGCAAGGTTAACAAGAATTGGTTTCTCGCTATTGAAATTCTTAGTTTAGTATTTCAACCTCTCCACGTTACCTAAAACGATACGTTATGTTCATGAAGACGTTATTCTTTGCTTGGTTGTTTTGTGCAATCCTTTTTATCGTCATCGTAGAAAATCAGACGCATGGAAGCCACTATCAAGGAGCTGGCTATCTCATTACTGTCATGTATTCTGTTCCATTTTGGGCTGTAGTTCTACTCATTTATTTTTTGAGGAAAAAAAATAAAGGTTGATTCAAAGATTTGATTTTCGCTGGTTTTGTTATCAGCGATTATATTTCTGTATGCACCACGTAGTCATACATCTGAGATTTTGTACGTTGGTGGTTTTAATGGGTTCGTATAATTCTCCTAATTCGTAAGTGTACGTTAACAACATCTGCTCATTAACCAGAAAGCGCTCCGTTCCGTCGGGCAACAAATAACGACGGTTGCCCAATGGTTTTACAAGTTCTTCTATTCCAATATCAGATGCCAGTCTTGCAAAAAAATAACCGCCTGGTTTTAAAACTCTGAACATAGATTGCAGCATAGCAGAAAATTGCTGTTCATCTTTTGCAAAATGTAAAACCGCACTGCAAACAATCAAGTCGAATGCATTGTCGTTGTATGGTAAATTCTCTGCACTGCAAACTACAAAATTCTCAAGGGGATTATGTGGAGCAAGCGCAGCTGATAATTTCTTAACTGTTTCGACAGCTCTTTGATCGGGGTCAACGCCAAATACTTCGTAACCGTTTCGTAAAAAGTAAAAGAGGTTTCGTCCACCACCACACCCTGCATCCAACACTTTTCTACAATTATCGTAACGGCCTTTTAGCAGCTGGTCAAATAAGTAGATATCAATATTACCGAATACTTCGCGAAGCGTGTTTTGCATGAAAGGAGTTTAACAAAAGTAAATTAAGGTAGAATTAATTTTGTTCCTGATCAACATTCAGCGATTTTCTGAGATCTTGATCTTGCCGATGAGAAGGTATAACTACTTCATGAAAGTATAGCAGCGCTGCGAATACACCGACGTTCTATGAAGCTGTAGATTAATTAAAGGATCGTCTGAATTCCAATGGCGAGAGATTTGTTTTTGTCTTGAAGAATTTGCTGAAAGACTGAGGATGTTCAAAGCCCAGTTCGTAGGCCACCTCACTCACAGTCATGCTGGTGCCCGATAATATCTCCTTGGCTTTTTCAATTAATTTGTTGTGTATATGTTGCTGGGCATTTTGCCCCGTGAGCGCGCGCAACATATCACTTAAATAACTTGGAGAGATATTTAAATTTTCAGCAAGGTATTGAACTGTCGGCAACCCTGCCTGTACTGATTTCTCGTCGTTGAAATAACGATCTAAAATCTCTTCGAGTTTTTGTAACAGGTCGCTATTTGCTGTTTTACGTGTAATGAACTGGCGCTTGTAAAAACGATTACTGTAGTTCAATAATAATTCAATCTGAGCGATAATTACATCCTGACTAAAATCATCTATTCTGCTTTTCAACTCTTCTTCAATAAACTTAAAGATGGAGATAATCGTTGCCTTTTCGCTTTCTGAAAGGTGTAACGCTTCATTGGCAGCGTACGAAAAAAAACCATATTGCCTGATCTTCCTTGCCAAAGGGTAATTCCACAAAAAATCCGGATGGATCAACAACGTATAGAGAGAGCACTCTCTCACGTCGTTATCGTTGTTACTGCCAATGATCTGGTTAGGTGCAGCAAACAAGAGACCTCCTTCATCAAAATCATAATAATCCTGGCCATATTTTAGTTTCCCGCCGAGCTTTGGCTTGTACGAGATCTTATAAAAGTTCAACACATGAGAATGGGGTAATTTATCGGCTATGACTTGATAGTTTGTGCTATTGATCAGACTGATCAACGGGTGCAAAGGCTTCGGTAAGCCAAAGGCCCGATGTACGTCAGATAAAGAATCAAATTTCTGATGGATACTCTCTTCCTTTTTCATATTGAGATCATAATACATTATAAGCGATAATAGTTTCTACTATCGCTTATAATTAATTTTTTACTGTGGCACTACTAAATTCTCTTTGCAAGAGTCTCAGCTTTTATCAGCCCTGAGCAGCGTTGGAAACACCTTCCCATGCTTCCCAGGTTGCCAATCGCTCGGCATAGGCGGCACGCACCCAAGGTAAATTGTGGCTGCCAAGAAAGAATCGCAGCGGTGGATTCTCCGCATCAACAATTTTGAAAATGGCCTCGGGCGTTGCATGCGGATTGCCTCTTTCCATGTTTTTTAAACCTTCGAAAAAATGTGTTTTAAAATCGGCATAGATGTCGAGACCTGCTGCAAACTTCAAAGACTCCTGGCTTCCAAACTCAGTGGCATAAGCACCCGGTTCTATAATCGTTACCTTGATTCCAAACTCCTTAACCTCTGCAGCCAAACTTTCATGAATAGCCTCGAATGCCCACTTTGACGAACAGTAGTAGCCAATCACTGGCAAGGTTACATGACCAAGGCCGCTGGATGTACCCAGTATGTGACCACCGCCCTGCTTTCGCAGCAATGGCAACGCTGCCTGTATAACTGAAAGTGTGCCAAAAATGTTAGTGTCATAAAGCGCTTTAACATCGTCTGCGTTGGCTTCCTCAATAGTACCGATAAGTGAGTAGCCGGCGTTATTGAAAATGATATCGAGCCTTTCAAAGTGAGCGTGAGCTTTTGCTACAGCTGCCTTCACCTGGTCGGGCTTAGTTACATCCATCTCTAAGGTTAGTACGTTTGCTCCATACTTTTCTTTGAGATCGGTAATACTTGATAACACACGTGCCGTAGCAACAACCTTGTCACCACGCTTAAGCGCGGCATCAGCCCAAACGCGTCCGAAGCCTCGCGAAGCGCCAGTAATGAACCAAACTTTATTTGTACTTGAATTGTCGTTTTGATGCGTCATGATTTTATGTTTTAAATTATCAACGCAACAAAAGTCTGCAGATGCTATTTGTAAGAAGTAGGCTAATTGAGGGTTTCTGTAGTCAAAATGAGAATATGAGAAACTAAGTTTAGATCTACATTATCCAACAGGCATACACTGTCAGGCATTCGTCTAGACATAAAATAATTTTTTCAGTGTTAGCGGACGTAAACCTAACGTTGAGCAAATGGTAAATTTCATTAGCGCATAAATAACCTAACGTAAGTACCAGCCAGCATTAGTCTGGCTTTAGTGTAGCTGGCTTCTGGCATTAGATGTTCATTAGTGCCTGATTAGAGCGGCGTTAGAGGTTGGTTAGAGGTTGTTTAGATAAACATCAGTTTTGTTCAGATACGCATTAGATGATGTTTCATAAAAAGCACGTTTAATGAAAGGAATTCTAAATTTACTAACCAGCTAAACTGAAACAGCACGGATTTCAGCGTTCACTAACGTCTACCTAAAACAAAAGCATTAGCTTCACTATGGCAATGAAAACAAAACATCATCTGGCGAAAGAGATTTTATAAAATCTTCAGCATCAAAAATCTGTCCTGCAGTTTTTACACCCGTAGTTAAATAGTTGCCGCTCGCAATACGTTCAATTGCTTCTACTACCAGTGGAGATGTTACAGCATAGATATCCATACCGGTAGCACTCGCAATTCTTTTTTGATCACCCTTTGTGGCAATAACTTCAACACAAAATTGTTGTGATGATCTGCCACGCTCATCAACAACCGAAGGTGGCGGTAGCTCGTTGTTACGAACATCTTCCAGTGAGTTAAGACTTAGATACGTGAAAACATTATCGGTGTTGATATGTCTTGAGATCGTGATGATTTCAGAAAAGGGTAACGCTACCATCTTCATCGAGCCAAGTGGCTTAGGGAAGTTCCAATATTTTTCAGGATAACTCTCCTGTTTAGGTTCAAGTTGTCCATTCGCATAAATCATTCTTGGGTAATGATTACGTTGCCCCGTCAATCTGGTGCCTAACGTTGGCTGCCACGAGCTAAGTGCTATTCCGATGGTAATGTCATCAACATGCTCCCAGTTTTTCACGGCAACAGTACTAAGCAAATCAGGCAGGCCTCCATAAAATGCCATGGCAGGCATGATAATAATATTTTCTTTTGAAGCCTTATCTGCATATGTTTCAAAAACATCAAGTACAGATTTCTGTTCAGCACTGATGTCAATGTAATGAATGGACAGACGTAACGCAGATTCAATTATGGGAAATGCTGAGTCTAAGAATGGACCAGCACAATTAACAACAAGCAAGGCATCTTCAAAAGCTTTATCTAACGAAGCGGAATTGTCAATATGAGCAGTCCTGGTTTCGAGCGTTGGATATTCTTTGGCCAGCGCATTCAGTTTTGAAACATCACGCCCACAAAGTATGGGCTGCCATCCTCGTTGAAGAAGTCGCGCAATTATAAACCGGGCTGTATGACCATACGCTCCGTATATCGCTATTTTTTTCGTTGCCATATTTTCGTTTAAGAGAGTATCAGATTAATTGTAATTTTACAAAAGCACTAACGATACAAGATTATTTGAAAAGATTTCACTTATCAAGTAGTTACAAAAAAGTAGGTAGTGCTATTAGTGAGTTAAGTGAAAAAAGATTACTATGAGTACAATACAACCAAAGCCATTTTATTGTGCAGTAGATTTTGCCTTTCAACGAATCGGCGGCAAGTATAAAGGCCGGATACTATGGGCCCTAAGAAACGAATCGCTCAGGTTTGGCGAATTAAGCAGGCATATCGAAGGTGTTACCACAAAGATGTTGACGCAAGCACTCAAAGAGCTAGAGACTGACCGCCTGATTACAAGACGTGTTGTTATGAAGAAACCACTCCATGTAGAGTATTCGCTTACCACATCTGCACAAGAGTTGATTCCCTTTATAGATCACATGCGGATTTGGGGAGAGCATCAGATTGAAAAGTTGCAATAATGCAGAGTTCCACGAAATGAAAAACGCAATTGAGATATCTGTTTTCGCACTCTTTGTCTTATGGATTGTTCTAATACCTTCAATGTGTTTTTAAGTCCCTTCACCGTAGAGGCGCAAAGAACGCAACGCAGCGCAAGGAATTTTTGTAGCATCACATCAGCGCTACATAGGTGCAACGTTGATTTAGCTAAACGCTAACGTCCATTTGATGCATCCTTTTGTAATTTGCTGTTTTTAATTCCGTAACCAATGTAAATAAAAACACCCATGATCAGCCAGATGATCAGTCGCAACCAATTGGCAGGACCAAGTGTATACATCAGGCCGGTACAAACAAGAATCCCCAGGATAGGAATCACAGGCACCCAGGGTGTGCGGAAAGGTCGAGGAGTAGTGGGATCTGTTTTGCGTAAAATGATAATGCCCAGACAAACAAGTACAAATGCAAATAGTGTTCCTATAACGGTCATGTCTGATATGATGGAGGCAGGAACAAACGCAGCGATAAGACCAACAAAAATAAAAAACAACAGGTTTGATTTCCATGGCGTTTTAAATTTGGGATGCAGTTGAGAAAATACCTTAGGAACCAATCCATCTTTTGACATGGAAAAAAACACGCGCGATTGTCCCATAAGCATAACGAGTATCACTGAAGAAAATCCAGCAAGAATGGCAACAGTAACCAGTGTAGAGAGCCATTCATAACCTTTCATATATGTATCGATAACATAGGTAACGGATGCCTCCTGGCCGACAGTTCTGAATTCTTTGTAGTTCGCAATACCAGCAAGTACATGCGCAAAAAGAATATACAACACCACACAGATCAGAAGGGATAACAATATACCCTTGGGCATATCGCGTTGTGGATTCTTCGCTTCCTGGGCAGCGGTGGATACAGCATCAAAACCGATAAATGCAAAGAACACCACACCTGCTCCAGCGAAGATGCCCGTCCATCCAAACTCACCAGACTGACCGGTTGTGTTAGCAGGTATGTAAGGATCAAAATTCGCAGGATTAATAAACGACCAACCAAAGCCGATAAACAGCAATACAATTCCTACTTTAATAATCACGATGATGGAGTTCACTGCAGATGAT
>DATJHZ010000600.1:0-5383 GCA_035493595.1 Cyclobacteriaceae bacterium
AGCATTAATTGAAAACCCCAACTCAGTTGACTTTAATCTCAACGAACTAGGATTCACTCCTTCTATATATAGTCCAGATTTCAGATTACTAACGAGAGATAAAGTAGAGTATATGCATCAAAAGAAGATGCGTGTTATCCCTTGGACCGTGAACGAAATTCGCGATATGCTTTCACTGAAGGGTATGGGTGTTGACGGCTTCATAACCGACTATCCTAATAGGGCCAGAAAGTATAAGTTCACGCTTAGTATTCCACGGAAGTGAAATACTTTTTAGCAGTGAATTATCAATCTGGAAAATCAAAGTTGCCCATAACCATCAAATAGATCCTGCTGAATTTATGTTATGATTGAAGATGGTAAAGATCAATCCTTTGCTTTCTGTTATCTCTTCAGTATTCTTGCAGAAATTTTATCCTCAAATAATCCTTAGTCCTCATGAAGAAATATGATGTTTACGGCATCGGAAATGCCTTGGTAGATATAGTAACAGAAGTAGATCTTGATTTCCTTCAGCAAAATGAAGTTGAAAAAGGAGTGATGACTTTAGTGGATGAAAATCGTCAGCATCATCTCATGAAAGTTATAGACATGAAGAAAAGCAAAATGGCTTGTGGCGGATCAGCCGGTAACACTATGATTGCTGTGAGCCAGTTTGGAGGTAAAAGTTTTTATTCATTTCTGGTATCGAACGATGAGTTGGGTAAATTTTTTCTGGCGGATTTAAAACGTAATGGTGTTGATACTACCTGGAAAGATGATACTCTACCAGATGGCATTACAGGTAAATGCCTTGTCATGACCACTCCAGATGCCGATCGTACAATGAATACATTTTTAGGAGTGAGTTCAAATCTATCGCCAGAGCATCTTGATGAAGAAGCTATCAAAAACTCTGCATATATATATTTGGAAGGCTATTTAGTAGCCAGTCCAAAAGGATTGGAGGCGATGAAAGAAGCGAAAAGACTAGCTGAAAAGCACAAAGTTTTAACATCGCTTACCCTGTCAGATCCAAACATGGTAAAATATTTTTCAAAACAGTTTGATGAAATTATTGGAGCCAGTGTTGACCTTCTCTTTTGTAATGAAGAGGAGGCTTTGACATTGTGCGGAGTTGATTCGCTGGCTGAGGCTAAAGAAAAACTTAAAGGAATAGCAAAACGCTTCGCCATCACACTTGGAGCCAATGGTGCACTGATTTATGATGGAGACACATTCATTAATATTGAGCCTTACAAAGTGAGAGCTGTCGATAGTAATGGAGCTGGTGACATGTTTGCAGGAGCCTTTATTTATGCGATCACAAATGGCCATAGCTATGCTGAGGCGGGAAAATTAGCGTCATTGGCATCTTCTAAAGTGGTTTCGCAATATGGTCCGAGGCTTGAATTACAGCAATCCAAGTGGGTTTTGGAGGATCTGAAGGCTTAGAGCTGATATTTGTATTCATAAATTCAAATCCACTGGATTGGATTTTCACAAAACGTGTCTATATTTGCAGCCCCTTTGTTTTAGGGTAAACTGATAGAGCAATGAAACGTACATTCCAACCTTCAAAAAGGAAAAGAAAAAACAAGCATGGTTTCCGCGAAAGAATGGCAACGGCCAACGGTCGTCGCGTGTTATCTTCTCGCAGAAAGAAGGGCAGAAAGAAACTTACTGTTTCTGACGAAAAAACATTAAAGCATAAATAATCGCTTTTGGGTTAGTTTTCCCTGAAAGAGATTCATTATTTTAATCTCATGGGGAAGTACACTTTCCGAAAGGAAGAACGACTTAATAGTGAAAAAGATATTCAGGAACTCTTTTCTAAGGGTTCCTCTTTTTATTTGTACCCCTTCAAGGTTATTCAAAAAGATAGTCCTAATCAGGAACATCCATTTCATCAGATTCTCATCTCAGTTCCCGCCCGAAATTTTAAACGAGCTGTAGATCGCAACCTGATCAAGCGACGAATCCGAGAGGCTTATCGTCTTAATAAAGCTGAAGTTTCAAGTCCAACAAAATTGCTGATTGCGTATATTTATACAGCTAAAGAGATTCTTGAATTTAATCAAATCCAGGAAAAACTGGTGAAAGCTCTTAAACAATTGGGTCATGCAAAGAAAAATTAAATGGACAGTCTCGCTTCTGGCAATAGCTCTGGCCTGCTTTGCATTTCGTGGCCCCGCAGAAAAATATTTCGAGATCGCCAAGAGCCTTGATATTTTTGCAACACTCTTTAAAGAAGTTAATGCCTATTACGTTGATGAAGTAGAGCCTCAAAAGCTTGTGAAAAAAGGTATCGATGGTATGCTCGAATCTCTCGATCCATACACAGCCTACATTCCGGAAGATGAGATGGAGTCATTTCGAATTACCACTACTGGTCAATACGGTGGTATAGGTGCATTGATTGGGATTGTAAATAAAAAAATAGTTGTAACCCATCCATATAAAGATTTTCCTGCCTATAAAGTTGGTATCAAAGTCGGTGATGAATTGATTTCGGTTGATGGAAAAAGTGTAAAAGGAAATCCAACAATAGATGTTAGTTTATTATTGAAGGGTCAACCCAAAACAGAAGTTGATGTTAAAGTTCGTCGCTTCGGACAGAAAGATGATATCACTTATAAAATAAAACGTGAAAAAATAAGTGTTAGTAACATAGTCTATTTCGGAATGGCTGCACCTGGGATTGGTTATATTAAATTGGATGACTTTACGCCAGGAGCTTCCAGGGAAATGTATGATGCCATTTTTGATTTAAAAGAGAAGGGGGCAAAAAGACTGATTTTAGATTTACGCGATAATCCGGGCGGATTACTACAAGAGGCCGTGAATATTGTCAGTTTATTTATTCCCAAAGGACGCGAAGTAGTTTCTACAAAAGGTAAAGTAAGCGATTGGAATAAAAGTTATAACACTCTCGATGTCCCGCTCGATAGCGAGATTCCGCTGGTAGTTTTAACAAGTGAGGGCAGTGCATCAGCATCAGAAATTGTGGCGGGTTCCCTTCAAGATTACGATCGTGCTGTTTTAGTTGGCAAAAGAACTTTTGGAAAAGGTCTTGTACAAACCACCAGACAGTTAGCTTACGATGCCCAATTAAAAGTAACAACAGCAAAATATTATATACCTAGCGGGAGATGTATTCAAGAACTGGATTACACACATCGAAAAGAAGATGGTACAGTAAATAAGATAGCAGACTCTCTACGTGCAGAATTTAAAACAAAAAATGGACGAAAAGTTTTTGATGGTGGTGGTCTCGATCCTGATATTTCAATTCAGGATGAATATTTAGGAACAATTACTGTTGCCCTAATTAGCTCAGGACTCACTTTTGAATATGCATCAAAATACTGTTCTGAAAATCCAACTATGCCTGATCTTAAATCATTTAAGATTTCGGATAAAGAATATGAAAAATTCACGCATTGGATGAAGGAACAAAAATTCACCTATTCATCCTCGCTGGAAAAAGATGCTGATCAATTAATAAAATCTGCCAAACAAGAAAAATATTATCCAGAACTTGAAAATCAACTTACTCAGTTGAGAAATAAGATTGAGGCAAACAAAGCAACGGATCTTACTCGCTTTAAAACGGAAATATCAGAAGTGCTTGAACAGCAGATTGCATTTCATTACGCACTAGCTGAAGGTCAGGCCCTTGTTTCACTGGGCAAAGATAAAGCCGTACTGGAGGCGAGTCGTTTGTTGGATAATCAAGAAGAGTACAAAAAAATTCTGTCTGCAAAATAATGGCGCTGATTCTTAGCCTCGAAACATCTACCCCGGTTTGTTCTGTTGCCCTTCATGATAATGGTAAACTTATTGCTGCAGCCGAAACTCACATAAGTCAGTCTGCCGCAACAAAACTAGCTGTGTTGATTGATGATGTAAAAAAACTTGCCGGCATTAAAATGGAGGAATTAAATGCCGTAGCAGTAACCTCAGGTCCCGGTTCTTATACAGGACTGCGAATTAGTACATCTACTGCAAAAGGACTATGTTATGCGTTAAACATTCCCATGATTTCTATTGGCACATTAGAGTTACTGGCATTTCAGGTAAGCAAACTAACAATAGAACAGTTTTTTTTATGTCCTATGATTGATGCCCGTCGTATGGAAGTCTATTGCCTTGTGGCTGATCGTGAATTGAAAATAAAGCAAGCTGTTCAGGCTAAGATTATTGATGAAACCAGTTTTTCTGAATACCTAAGTGAAAGAAAAGTTCTTTTTTTTGGCGATGGAGCAGAAAAGTGCAAGACTATGATCACGCATTCCAATGCTTATTTTATAGAAAACATTTTTCCGGCAGCGTCTCAATTAGGTTTTTTAGCGCATAAAAAATTTGAACTCCAGCAATTTGAAGACTTGGTACATTTTGAGCCTTTTTATTTGAAAGACTTTGTTGCAAAAAAGGCATCTATCACTTTATAAATGAGCGCTTCAGGAACTTTTGATGACCTGATTTTCTTTTACTAGTCTATGCAAGAAGAAATAATTAATAGAGTTTCAACAAGTTCACTAATCACTTTTGATTTAGAAGAGCTATATCAACCCGGCGATCGTGTTTTGTTGGACATTAAAGATCAATTATTTCAAGGACTCATTCTAAGAGAAAAAGATTTCAGAGATTTTATAAAAGCACATGATTGGTCGCAATACCAAAATAAATTTGTTGCTATTCAATGTTCAGCCGATGCTATTGTGCCAACGTGGGCATACATGTTATTAAGTATTGCTTTAAAGGACTTTGCCAGAAGAATAGTTTTTGGAACACTGGATGAATTGGAATCACAACTTTATTATGATGCTCTTTCTTCTATAGATTGGTCTATCTATAAAGACGCAAAAGTTGTAATTAAAGGCTGCAGTAAAGTAAATGTTCCTGTCTCTGCATATGTTGAAGTAACCTCAAAACTGAAATCCTTGGCTGCGAGTTTGATGTTCGGTGAACCATGCAGCACAGTTCCTCTATATAAAAGATCAAAAAGCTAAATAATTACAGATTGTTGATAAAATAATGGTGCTGTTTTTTGCACGATTAAATTCTTCAGGTACATTTGTGACCCGTTTGCGAGATGCGCATCGAGAAAGTAAAAAAGTTGAAAAAAAATTGATAGAGTTGTGAAAAGTTAAAAAGTCTCTTACCTTTGCACTCCCAAATCAAAAGAAACACCAAAAGTCAGCAGGACTTAGGTAAATAGAAAAGCTGAAAAGCTCAAATGATTCGAACTTGAATCATCACGTTCTTTGAATGAATGGAAATTGATAGCGGACCCACGAATATATCTTTAGGGATATATGAGTGATTGATTCTTTTGAGAGAAGGAATTCGAATAAATAAGAGGGCCAAATTAAAAGGTATCAGACACACATAGTAAAGA